>JAGRGU010000061.1 GCA_020445335.1 Gammaproteobacteria bacterium | reverse complement strand
TGACGGTGATGCTGACGATCTGGTCAGTGGTGCCGCCTTCCGCATCGGTGACGCGGACCGTGAACGAATCCGTGCCGAACCAGTCGGGGTCGGTTGGTGTATAACTCCAGGCGCCGGTGGCGGCATCGATCGATGCCGAACCGTTGGACCCGTCGGCAAAGATCGAGAAGGGGTTGGCGCCGAGTCCCTCGACGTCCGTCGCGTTGAGATCGCCCGAAATCACGGTGCTCTCATTGCCGGAACCCGAGGTGTCGCCGGTCACCGATGCGAGATCGTCGACCGGGTTGACCGTGATTCCACTGCTCGCAGTGGCTGTACTGATGGAGCTGGAACCGCCGCTGCCGCCGCCGGTCCAGGTGATATCGATGTTGTCGAAGTTGATGTACTCACCCGGTGCGTCCATGCCGGCGATGACGCCGAAACGGAACAGCATATTGTCGGTCAGAGGCACGAAATCATCGATCACCATGCTGCGCGTTCCCGACGAGCTGCCCAGGATCTTACCCTCGCGCAGCGCTATCCAGGTCGCTCCACCATCGATGGATACGCCGGTGGTGACCGTATCGATGCTGCCGCCGCCATAGGCGTCGAAATCCAGTGTCAGGGTCGCGCTGATCGCGTCGGAAAGATCGGCGCTGCGGTAGACGTATTCGGTACTGCCACCGTCCTGATTGCTGATATGCAGTTTGTTGTTCTCGATGCGGATGTCGCCGGTCGCGGCGGAGCCATCGTCGTTGACCTCGGTCCAGGCGGAGGTCCACACGCCGGTTCCGTCGTTGGCGCTGTAGGAGACGGAGTTGAATTCGTCGCGGATGGTGTCAGCCGCGGTCATGTCGATGACGTCGCCGTTGGCGCCGGAAGTCTGGTCCCAGGCGTGGAAGGTGATGCCGTTGGCCACCGTACCGTTCCAGTTCAGGTTCGGCACGAAACGGACATAGGTGCTGGCATCGCCGGCCAGCAGGCGCACCGCGGTACTGCTCGGCGATCCCAGGGATGACCAGTTGCTGCCGCCGTCGGTGGAGAACTCCCAGGAGCCGTTGGCGTTGTCCACCCCGACCACGGCGATGCCGGTGATCGACATCGGGTCGGCATCGGAGATACGGCCGGAGACAAGGTCGGCCACCAGCGTTCCGGCGTTGCTGACGAAGTCTTCGTTGATCGGATCCAGGTCATTGGCTCCGCTCAGCACCGGCGCACTGTTGGCGCCATCGACGACTATGGCGACCTGCATGGTTTCGCTGTTGCCGCCATCGCCGTCGGTGACCGAGATCCTCACCTGGCGCTGCGTTTCCGACGGATCGCTGGAGACGTTCTCGTAGGTGATGTTGCGTATCAGCGCTTGCACCGAGACCGCATCCGAACTGGAGTTCAACTGGATGGTCAGCGGTGTCAGTCCGTCCACACCACCGCTCCAGGTGCCGATGACAACCCCTCCGTAGGTGACATCCGTACCACTGACGCCGATCTGACCGGCACCCGAACCTTCGTTATTGATCGCCAGCCGGTCGTTGAGTGTTCCGGTCGCAGCGAGATCGACACGCAGCAGTCCGTCGTTGAAGTTGATCGAATCGGCGTCAGTCAGAGTTGCCGCCGGGTCGATGAACGTCGCCGGGTCTCCTTCCGTGTAGTTGAATGAGGTCAGCGAAGCGGAAAGTACCGGATCCTCGTTGGGTGGCAGAACATTCTCGATCAGTGTGAATGCCCGTACATCCTTGTTTTCGTTGTTCAGGCCGATCTCGCCCGCATCGAACAGCAGGGTCGCCGAAACGTCGGTCGTGCCGCTGCCCATGGTTGTGGTACTGACCGTCAGATAGAACATCTCGTCGCCGTTCAGTGCCAGATTGTTACTGCCCAAGCCGGTGATCTTGCCAGTCAACGTGGTCACGATGGACCCGGCCGGTACCACCGTGCCAGGCAGGTTCAGGTCATCGGTGACGAGCATCAACCCGGCGAAGCTTTCGCCCGACATCCCGATTTCACTGCCATCGATCAACGTCGAGACCGTGCCAGTCGTTCCGACACCGGCGTCATCTGCGGTGAAATGGTAGATGTCGGAACCGCCGTCGTCCTGGGTGAACAGGAATGTCCCCCTATCCAGGGTCACGTCTCCGATGGTAATGTCGTTTTCGACCAGCGTAATGCCCGTTGTCAGCGCCGCGCCGGGCTGTTCCAGCAGGTGAATGAAGGTGCCGGCGCTGTAGTCACCCGCGGTGTCCGGACGAAAGATGATCACATCGCCGGCGTCGACAGCGAGGCTGTTGGTACTGGTCATGACCTCGTTGTCGGCAGCCGTGAACAGTACATCACCGTGCTGCAGGGTCACTGCATTCGCGCTGCCCACGGTTACACTATTGCTGACGAAATGCAGACCGTTGATCATCATCTCGGTGTCTGCGGCGAAAGACTCCAGATTCATGAAGTTGAGAATGCTGCCATCCGAACCCGCCGGCTCGAACGTCAGGTTTGGATCCGCGATCGCGAGGACCTCTCCGCTCTCCCAGGAGTCCAGTCCCGGCACCTTGCTGTTGGCGATGTCGGTATTGGTCGAGAAGAGGATGCGGATATCGCGCGGATAGACGGTGATCGTCGCGGTGGCCTGCGCGGTACCGCCGTTGCCGTCGTCGACCTGGTAGATGAAACTGTCGGTGCCATTGAAACCGGCATCCGGCGTGTAGACGAAACTGCCGTCGGCGTTCAAAATCACCTGGCCGTTGGATGGGCCGAGGACCGGCGTGGTGTTGACCGATATCGTGCCGCCGTACGGATCGCTGTCGTTCAGCAGCAGATCATCCACGGCCAACGCCGCGGTATAGGGCTGCCCTTCGAAGGCGTTGTAGCTTTCACCGACAACTACAGGCGTGGCGTTGATGTCGATATTGATCGAGCCAATGGTAATATCGCTGCCACCACCGCTGCCGGTATTACCGAGATCATTCAGCTTCACCTCGATGCTGTCGGCACTGGCGCCGTAGGTGCCGGGAATGCCGTGCACGTAGCGGATATTGGTGGTGTTGTTCAGGTAGCTGTTCAGGTCGGTCAGGGTGCCGGTCAGCGTGACCGAGGAGCTGCCGTTACCGCTGATGGTGATACCGCTGCCGGCGGCGGCGGTCATGACGCCGTCGATTGAAGAGATCAGCTTGATCGACAGGTCACCGCCGTTTGCATCGACATCGCCGATGTCGATCGCCGAGAGGTCGATCGGACTGGCGATGTCCTGCTGCACCAGAATATCGCTCGGCAGGCTGCCGAGGTTGACAGGATCATCGTTCACCGCGGATACCGCAACGTAACCGGTCAGCGTGTTGCTGGTGCCGCCGTCGCCGTCGGTGGCGTACACCTGCAGCGTGCGGGTCGAGGCGGTTGGATTATCCGAGGTGTTCTCGTAGGTGACATTCTTCAGCGTCGCTTCCACCGCAGCCGCGCTGGCCGAGGCGTTGAAGCTGACGACAAGCTGCGTGGAACCGGTGACGGCGCCGGTGTAGGTTCCGATCAGCGTACCGCCGTAGCTGATATTGGTACCGCTGATGCCGATCTGACCGGCGGCCGTGCCCTGGTGACGGATATCCAGACGATCCTCGCTAAGCCCGTTGTTGCTGATCTGGTAGACCAGCTGACCGCCGTCGAAGTCGGTGGAGTCGACATCGCTCAGCGTTGCCGAACCGCCGAGGACCACCGCGCCCGCGTTCTCGCTGTAGGGATAGGTTCCGCCAGGGCTGGCGAGCACCGGCGCGTCGTTGTCCGGTGTGATCGTGATGGTTACCGTACCGCTGTCGGTCAACCCACCGTCGGCATCGGAGATGATGTAGGTAAACGAGTCGGAGAAATTCTCCGTGCCGTCGTGCGTGTAGCTGAAAGTGCCATCGGCATTGAGCGTCAAGGTACCGTGCGTCACATCGGTATCGACCGCCACAGTCAGCGAGTCGTTGGGCAGGTCGGCGTCGCTGTCGTTGGTCAGCACCGAAGCGGCGCCACCGTCCAGCGTGGTGATGGTCCCGCCTTCGGCAACGGTGATGGATTCGTTCACCGCAACCGGGTCGTTGTCATTCACCGGGTCGATGGTGATCGTCATCGCCTCGCTGTAGCTGTTGCCGGCCGCGTCGGTGACCTCGACCGTCACGTCATGCGAGGTTGCGGTTTCGTAGTCGAGCAGCGAGCCGTTGGCGACGGTGATCTCACCGCTGTTGCTGTCGATGGCGAAGCGGCCTCCGACGTCGTCGATCAGGCTGAAGGTGAAGTTTGAGAGAACTTCTGCGGCGTCCCATTCGATGACGTAACCGCGATCGGCCGTTCCGGACAGGTCCAGCCATTGACCGTTGGACTCGAGCATCGCAGCGTAGTCCTCACCGGTGTTCCAGTCGTTGGGTTCGCCGGCGAAGAAATTGGCGTAAGCACCGCCGGCCGCGGAGCCACTGGAGTCCCCATTCCAGAAGTTGTCGGCTTCGGCGCCCTGCTCGGTCCAGTTCCATACACCTTCGCTGGTGGCGTCGGTGGCGCCGATATAGAATTCGCTCCCCTGTCCCTGAATCAACTCCCAGACCAGCTGGTTTTCGTATTCGGAACGGATGTTGACCAGCTGGCCGGCCACGTCGTTGACTAGCATTCCGGCAGCATTTGATTTCGCGCTGGCTATATCGGTAGCGGTCGCCACGACTTTGTAGAACTTGCCGGTTGCCGCATCATAGGTCAGGGTCGAATCGCTGTTGAGGATCGCCGAGACGGCCTGCGGGATCTCGATGACCTGGATATCCGCGATATAGGGCCCATACTGACTCGTCGCACCCTCCAGCGACGCGAAGCTGAGGTCGGTGCTCGATCCGTCGGCGGTGAAGGTGAAGCTTCGTTCCTCGAATGTGCCGACGTCGCCCCAGGACCAGCCACTGGTCTGATCGATGGAGAAATCCTCGCTGGTGCCGCTGGCGCTGACGCGCAGGTCCTTGACGGATTCACCGCCGCTGAAGTCGCCGGCGAGGCGAAAGATCACCTGGTACTGGCGATCGACCTGCGTCGTGATCGTCTGTGTGATCGATCCCGGCGAGCCGCCATCGAGGTTGACGGCGCGGCCACCGAGCGGGGTTTCGTAATCGGTCGTCGCGAACAGATCGATCGAACCGCTGGTGACGCTCCATCCGCCGAAGTTGCCGGTGACGCCGTACTGCGTTGTTGCGGGCGTGGCGTCGAGAAACAGGCCGTCGCTGACAAGATCGTTATGCAGATCGGGATCGGTCGGCACGACGAAGCCGACGCTGGTTCCGTTGGCTACGCCCTCCGCGACGTGCAGATCGCCGAGCGGGGTGCTGGCGCTGAAGCCGGCGCCGCCAGCGTGGCCGATGCTGAGGTTGTTGCCGCTGACGATATCGACGACTTCGCTGGAGCCGTTGAAGCCGTCCATCTGCCAGTTGGCGACGAGGCCGGTCGGCAGGTCGTTGGAGTCGATCTTCTGCTGGTAGTTCAGGGCGATCTCTTCGACGCTGCGCACCTCGTTCCAGATGCGCACGTCGTAGAGGGTGCCAGAAAAGGCCTGGGTGCTGTCGAATGCGCTATTGATGCCATCCTGCTCCTGGCCGAAAACGAGGGTGCCGCCGGCTTCCAGCGTGTATCCGGTTTTCAGGCCGGTACCCGATAGCTGCAAGTCGCCGTCGAGATAGAATGCCCAGGACCCCAGGGTGTTGTCCCAGCTCAGGGCCAAGGCATGCGTCTCTCCATCGGCCAGGTCCGCCGCATTTATGCCGAGAGAGACAACAGAATCATTGACCCGGGCTTCCAGAGTCTGCGCGTCGTTTATCCAGACAATGAATTCATTGCTGTTCCCTGCGCTGGCGTAGGAAAACAGCGTGTCACGGTCTGTCAGGCCGTCGCTGCTGAAAAGCATTTCGACTGTCACCTGGCTCAGCCCGCCAAGTATCGTGCCCCCGTTGGTGGTGTAGAGATAGGCATCATTGCCGCCATCGGTATTCAACTCGATACCGCTGGAGAGGTCGCTCGGGGCCGAGTTCAGTTCGGCTATATCGTTGAGCGCGATGGTGAAGGCTTCGTCATAGAAGTTGCCGTCGGCGTCGGTGACGCGCACGGTCAGGGTATGGCTGGCCTGTGCTTCGTAGTCGAGCAGCGAGCCGTCGGCGACGCTGATGGTGCCGCTGTCGGCGTCGATGGCGAAGGCGCCGTTGACTGTTTGTGACTGGATGGAGTAAGTCAGCGCCTGGGTGACGTCGAGCACTTCGTCGGCGCTCCATTCGACGATGAAGCTGTGTCCTGAGAAGCCGACCGGTGCGTCGTACCAGTCGCCGCTGGCACTGTCCATGCGCGCGGCATCCTCGTTCCCACCAAGATTATTAGGCTGGGTCGCGCTGTACCAGTTTTCATACGCACCTGCAGAGCTGGCGCCGTCGACCGCGCCCTGCCAGAACAGATCGCTATCGGCGCCGTCTTCCAGCCAGCGCCACTCCCCTTCGACCGTTGCGTCGGTTGCGCCGAGCCATAGGCTGCCACCGGCCGTGGCGGCAATCGTCTGTACAATTTCGTTCTCGGCCGCGGAGCGAATCGTGACCAGCTGACCGCTGACGGTATTGAGCACGGCGGCCTCAGCGTTCGATCTGGCGGTTGTCCAGTCGTAGGAGCCGGCAACCAGCTTGTAGAATTTGCCGGTCTCGGCGCTGTAGGACATGTCAGGATCGGCCGCCAGCAGCGCGGCGATAAGCGCTTCGCGCTGCGCATCGGTGCCAACCAGCGTGCCGATCTCGGTGCCGTCGAGCGCGTTTTCATCGACCGAAAGGGTCAGTGTCGGCGTGCTGGCCGTGAATCCGCTCACGTGCTGCAGCGTCAGATTGTTGCCGCTGAAACGGTCGGTGACGACTCCGTCGGCGGAGAGGTTGTCGAAGTCCCAGTTGGCGATCAGGCCGGGCTCGTCGTAGGGGAGGGTGGTGCGGTAGCTGGCGGCGATCTCGGCTTCGCTGCGTACCTCATCGAAGATACGCACGTCATAAAGCTTGCCTTCGAAAGTGTCGTCGCTGTCGAAGGAAGCACCTCCGATTCCCTGATGTTGTCCGAACACCAGTGTGCCACCGGCATCGATGGTAGAGGTCTTCTGATAATCGTTGCGCCCCAGACCGAGCTCTTCGCCGTCGACGTAGAACTTCAGGATACCGCCTGTGTTCTCCCAGGTGACAGCGACGCTGTGCTGCTCGCCGTCAAACAGCTGCGGTGCCTTGGTGATGCTGCCGTAACCGGCACTTCCATTGGCACTGGTGCGGAAAAAGATCTCACCGCTGCTATCGACGCCCAGGAATAGTTCATCCTGGTTGCTGCCGGTGGCATATGAGAGCAGCGTGGTCATGTCGGTGGCTGGCGAATCGATAGAGAACTGAACTTCGATCGTCACCTCCGACTGGCCGCTGAATGGCGAGCTATCGGTTTGCACGTAAGCGTCGTTGCCGCCGTCGGCGTTGATGCTGAGGCCGCCGTCGGTCGTCGCCATGGCCGTCAAATCGGTGGGTGTAGCAGAAGTAACCGATAGCCGTACGTCATCCAGCCCGATCCAGCTCTCTACACCGGCCGTGTTTTCGAACTCGATGCCGATCTGGTGGCCGATGGCCGCCGGGTTGTCATCCGCGTTGAATGTAATCGAGTAGTCCGTCCAGGACCAGGTCAGGTCGGTGGTCAGGCTCGTGATCGTCGTGCGGGAACCGCCATCGTCGTAGTAGAGACGCATGGTCAATTCGCCGGCGGCTGCGGAGTATTGCGAGGCGACCGTCAGCTCGTATGTTTCGCCGGCGCTGATGGTCTGGCTAGTAAGTTGCCATACCGAGGGGTCGACATTGTAGAGATACCCTCTCCAGCTGCCGTAGTCGCTTCCGTTCTCGACCCCTGAGTCGGTCGCGACGCTGTCGCTGCTCCAGCCGGAAACGTTTTCCCAATTGGTCTGTTTGAAGGTGTTTGGTTCCTCGAAGCCGAAGTTCGTGCCGGTAACGGCCTCCAGGGTGCCCTGCCACGCCTGCTGAGTTTCAACGTTCAGTACCACATCGGTCTCGATCTCACCTTGTTGGTACTCTAACTCCCAGTCGCCGCCGAGGTTCTGATGTCCTGTGATGTCGTCGGAGGCGGCCACGTCGGCGCCGGTCAGGGCCGCCAGTGCGTCGACCAGCATCTCGCCGGCTTCGTTCGAGGCGAGGTCGCAGCCGTAGATCAGCAGGTCGCCGCTGGCGCTGAAGGATGAGGCCCAGCCGGCGATCTCGCCGCTGGCGGTGGCCAGGCTCTGCTCGGTCAGCAGGGTGTCGCCTAGCTGGATGGCGCCGGCGTCGGCGTGCGAGATCAGGTGTACCGCGTCGAGGTCGCGAAAGCCCGCCAGGATATCGCCGATCTGCGCGACGCCGTCGCGGTTGGCCTCCAGCATCACCACCTCGAACTGGCGGCTGTCGTCCTCCTGCGCCAGCAGCCCGTCGACCAGCGTCTGGTAATCCGGTGTGGCCGGGTCGATGATGATCAGCTCGCTGCGCAGGCCAGGCGCTTGGCCGAGCAGTGTCTGGTACTCGGCGTCGTCCAGTTCACGCGGTTCCACCAGCGGGGTGGTCGCTGCGTCGTACTGCTGCGGGTCGGCGGCAAATGCCTGCTCACCGCTCTCGTCGAGCGTCGCCTGGAGAGGGTCGCTTCCGTCGTGCGTATCGACGGCTGCGCCGAAGGCGTCGGCGGAGTAGAGCAGGCGAGGTTCCAGCGCCTCGATCACCGGTTTGGAGCGGTTGGAACGATTGCGATTCTTGTTGGCCGAACCCATAGCTGATTTCCAGTCTGGTTATTTATAGTTACCCGCTGAGGGTGTCGGCATGCGGCAGGATAAATTCAGTAACAGGCGGCGATAATGTGACAGCTATTGGGAAGGGTTTTCCGGTCGTCCGCGGAGTCGGCTCGGAGGAGAAGCGGGTTCCCTCTCTGGAAATCATGTATAACGTTAAAAATAGTTAGTAACTGTATAATATTTATTGAATACCAAAAGAGATTCTTCTTCGCCAGGATAACTCCTCCTGTCTCGCGGTCCCGTATGGAAGTCGGCAGGTTGAGGAGCCCGGCCAGGGGGGCATCAACCCTTGAGTTGGCCCTTCTCGAACCCGGGAGGAGGGGAGATCCCCCCCGGCGGAAAATCTCCCCTAAGGCGGAGATGCATCGTGCGTTTGCGGCGCCGGTTGGGTAGAATTCGCCGCTGCAAATCCGTTAACTTTCACGCGATCAACGCTCTCAATGTAATCGGTCGGAATCCTCCCGCCCGAGCGGAGCCGGCAGGGGCTTTCGTGCCAATGACCACAGAACCACTCAACATCAGCGTTATCGTCCCCTGCCACAACGAGGCGCAGAACATCCCGCTGCTGCTGCAGGCGATCCGCGAGGCGCTGGTTCCCCTGGGGCACGTCTACGAGGTGATCATCACCGATGACGCCAGCAGCGATGAGAGCTGGCAGGTGCTGAGCGATCTCAGCCGCAGCCATCCGGAGCTGGTGGCGCAGCGGCTGCAGGAGAACCGCGGCCAGTCGGCCGCCTGCTGGGCCGGAATGATGGTCGCGCGCGGCGACTATCTGGTGACGCTCGATGCCGATCTGCAGAATGACCCGGTCGACATGCCGCGGCTGCTGGAGGGGCTGGCACGCGCAGATTGCGTCTGCGGCACGCGCGTCGAGAGCCGCTCCAAGGGGGACAACCTGGTGCGCGTCTACTCCTCGCGCATCGCCAACTGGGTGCGCAACCGTCTCTCCGGCGAGAACATCAGCGACGCCGGCTGTTGCTACCGGGCCTTTCGCCGCGAGTGCATCGGCAACCTGAAGTATTTCCGTGGCATGCACCGATTCCTGCCGACGCTGTTCAAGATCGAGGGTTTCAGCGTGGTGGAGGTGCCCGTTTCGACCAACCCGCGCCGCTTCGGCTCCGCCCACTACGGCGTCTGGAACCGGCTCTTCGCCTCCTTCTACGACCTGCTGGCGGTGCGCTGGATGCAGTCGAGAATGGGCGGCTACCGGGTCGCCGAACGGGTGGGGGGCGAAACGCGCAGCGGAGATGCTGTCCGGCATGATGGCTGAACGGGAAGTTCCGAATCCGCACGAGGCCGGCGTCGAAGCGGCGTTGGCGGAGAGCGAGCGGGCGGCGGCTTTCAGAGTCACCGGCCTGATTCCGCTGCTGCTGATCATCCTGCTGGTGCTGGCGGTCTATCTGCTGCCGATCCCCGGGCTGGCCGACCGGCTGCGCGCCTACACGCAACAGATCGCCGCGCTGGGCTGGTACAGTCCGTTGCTCTACCTCTCGGCCACCGCTCTGCTGACCGCGGTGGGTATTCCGCGGCTGCTGCTGTATACCCTGGCCGGTGGTATCTACGGCTTTTTCTGGGGGTTGCTCTGGTCGCAGATCGGCGTGCTGATCGGCGCCTACGCCACCTTCGGCTTCGCCCGCTGGAGCGGCCGGCGGGTGAGCTTCGAACGCTGGCCGAAGCTCAAGCGCTTCGCGCAGCTGGTTTCACGGCGCGGTGTGCTGGCGGTGCTGATGATCCGGCAGCTGCCGCTGAACTCGATCTCGATCTCGATCTTTCTGGGGCTGACGCGGGTGCGCCACCGCCACTTTCTGATCGGCAGTTTCATCGGCTTTCTGCCGGCGGCGATTCCGGCCACGCTGATCGGCGCCGGGCTGGCGCAGGGTGATCTGACGCGCAACATCCAGTACGCATCCGCCGGCGTGGTGAGCTTCATTCTGATCAGTCTCGGCTTGAGGTGGCTGCTCTACGCGCCCGCGTCGCCTTTCAAGCGCGCCGCGGCTGGCAGGGGAGAGGAGCGGTCGTGAGCCCGGGCCTGCCGCAATCCGCGGGCCGCTTCGTGCAGCTGCTGGCGGCCTACTTCATACTGCAGGTGGTGTTGCGGCTGCTGCTCGGTGACTATCTGGAGATTGACGAAGCGGAGCAGCTGATCCTCGGCCAGCGCCTGCAGAGTGGATACTCTGCGCAGCCGCCGCTCTACACCTGGATTCAGATCGGTCTCTTTTCGCTCTTCGGCGAGGGGGTGCTGGCGACCGCGCTGCTGAAGAATCTGCTGCTCTTCAATCTCTACCTCTGCAGTTATTTCATCGCGCGAAGGCTGGCGCTGACGCCGCTGCAGTCGGCCGCCGCGGCGCTGTCGCTGCTTTTGCTGCCGCAGATCGGCTGGGAGTCGCAGCGCGATCTGACCCATTCGGTGCTGGTGACCAGCGTCGCCGCGGCGACCCTCTTGCTCGCGCTGGTGATGCTGGCACGTGGCGCACGCCCGCGTCACTATCTGCTGCTGGGGGTGCTGATCGGCTGCGGAGTTCTATCGAAGCTGAACTTCGTCTTCTTTCTCGCGGCGCTGGTTCTGGCTCTTTTCTCGATACAGCGACGTCTGGTTTGGAACCCGCTGTTCGCGCTCTCGCTGCTGATCGCCGCGCTTTTGATAACCCCCTACGGCTTGTGGATCGCGGACTCGCTGGAGTTCGCCACCGCCGGCGTGAAGAAACTGAATGTCGATGCGGCGCCGGAGAGCGGGATCCCCAGCCTGGTACTGGGCCTGGCCTCTCTGTTCAAGGCGATTGCCCAGTTCAGCGCGCTCTTCCTCCTGATCTACCTGCTGGCGCTGCGCAGCTGGCCGCGCGGTTGGTCGCCGTTGGCCCGGGGCGACGGGCCCGACGACGCCCGGCTGCTGCTGCTCAGAATGCTCGGGTTCTCGTTGGCGATTCTGCTCCTCTACCTGGCATTTTCGGGGGCTTCGACCTTCCGCGACCGCTGGCTGCTGCCGCTGCTGTTCTACCTGCCGCCGCTCTTTTTCGCGCTGACGCCGCGCGCCTCACTCAACCCCGGGGCGGTGGCCAGATACGGTTACGTCCTGCTGCTATCGATGCTGCTGATTCCTTTCGGGCTTTTTGCTCGGGTCTACCTCGAACCGTTGTTCGACAGCTACTCCAAACCCCATTTTCCGGCGCAGACGCTGGCGCAGGCGCTGCAGACGAAGCTTGGCGAGCGCAACGTCGTTTTCGCCCAGGATGTGTTGATCGCGGGCAATCTGAAACTGCACCTGCCGCGCCATTTCGTCGCTTACTCGTCGGTCGATTTCACGCTGCCGGAGCATGACGGGATCATGCTGGCATGGAACGGCCGCAAATTCATAACCCCACCCGATCGTATTACCGACCACCTGCAGGCATATCTGCCGCCCGGGCGTCTCGATCCGGAATGCCTCGGATCGATAGAGATGCCGCTGCGACTCTCCGGCGACAAGCTCTACCACCTGCGTTACCAGCGCTATCTGCTGGATTCGCAGACGCCTCCAGCCGAAGCGGCCGATCCTTGCCTTCAGCGTTGATCGTCTGGCGCCACTTGAAACCGTTGATGTGGAGGGCTCGAGTGACCGTTCTCCAGCCATTGTTCAATCAAGCAAAACTTCCGCGCTTGACTAGCCCGGTCGGTCTGCTACACAGCAAGGGAGGTAGAGCATGACCAGATCAGTCGCACAGACGTTGGATCCCCGGGGGTTGAACTGTCCCCTGCCCATCCTGCGCAGCAGAAAAGCCATCGCCACATGGAATGCCGCTGCAGAGCCTGCTGCAGGTAATCAATGCCCGGCCGGGCGGATGCAGATGATCAGCCAATCACCTGCGCCAGCAGCAGGCCGACGCTGGTCGCCAGGCCGGCGATCGGCACCCAGAGGGGGTAGTGTCCACCGGCTCTGTCGCCACCCTCGCGCCGCTTGATCGCAATCAGCGAGGCATTGATCAGGGTGAACACGCACAGGATCAGGTAGCTGGTGCCGGCGGCCAGGTTTTCCACCGGCAGCCACAGTGCCAGCACCAGCACCATGCCGATCACCAGGGCGGTGGAGATGATCGGAGTGCGGGTACGCGGATGGATGAATGCGAGACGCCGCCACAGCATGCCCTTGGCGGCCATTCCGTACAGCACCCGCGAGGCGGTGATCATCGGCACCAGCGCACCGTTGAATACCGCCAGGGTGCCGATCAGGCTGAGCAGGCTCCCCTGGTAGCCGGTGGCCCGCCGGAAAACCTCTGCCAGAGGCGCCTTGCTGGCGGCCAGTTGCGCGGGCTCCAGGGTCAAGACGGAGACCAGCGCGACCAGCAGGTAGAGGGTGGTGGAAACGCCCAGCGCCAGCAGGATCGCCAGCGGCAGGTTGCGCGTCGGCCGCTTCACCTCTTCTGCCAGCTTCACCATGTCCTCGAACCCGAGAAAGGCGAAGAAGGCGAGGAAGGTGGCCGGCAGGATGGCGGCCCAGGTGTGGGGCTGCAGGTCCGGCAGCAGTTCACCCAGGCGTGCCGGTGACGCGGCGAGTGTGTCGCCGCCGCCCCAGATCACCAGCAGCAGGCCGAAGATCTCCACGCCGGTGAGCAGGGCAGCGGCACCCGCGGATTCGGCGATGCCCCAGATCGCCAGCAGGCCAAGGGTGAGTACGAGACCGATTACTATCAGCGCGTAGTGCAGATCGAGGAATAACTGGATATAGCCGTACACCCCACGGATGATGGCTGCGGAGGCGACGATCCCGGAAGCTGTCACCAGCAGCCCCACCAGCAGCGACAGGGGCGCGATACGCAAGCCCTCCTGCACGTACACCGCCTCACCGGCACTGACCGGGAAGCGGGCGGTAAGCTCCGCGTAGGTGAGCATGCTGAACATCGCCACGATCGCCGCACCGAGGAAGGCGATGGGGGTGAACATGCCTGCGTGTTCCGCCATCGGGCCGAGCAGCACATAGATACCGGCACCCATGATGTTGCCCAGGCCGTAGAAGGTGAGCGTTACCAGGCCGACGCTGCGTTTCAGTGTCGCTGGGCCGGCCTCGACGGTCATGCCTATTTCTCTGTGGCAGTCACCGGGGATGCATAGTGCTGCCGCAGCGCGATCCATTCGGCCAGGCGCATCTGCACCAGGTGGTTGACGCTGCCTTCGGGAAAGATGCCGTTGCCGTCAGGCACACCGGCCGGCAGCCCGGTAAGCAGGCCCAGCGCCTGCTCGACGTGATCCACCGCGTATATGTGGAAACGGCCGTCAGCGGCGGCATCCACCAGCGCCTGCTTGAGCATCAGGTGCCGCACGTTGGCCCGAGGGATGATCACCCCCTGTTTGCCGCTCAGTCCGCGCTTGTGGCACAGGTCGAAGAAGCCCTCGATCTTTTCGCACACGCCGCCGATCGCCTGCATCTGCCCATGCTGGTTGATCGAACCGGTGATCGCCAATGTCTGGCGGATCGGCACGTCGGCCATCGCCGAGATCAGGGCGCACAGCTCGGCAGCCGAGGCGCTGTCGCCCTCGACATGGCTGTAGGTCTGCTCGAATACCAGGCTGGCGGACAGCGACAGCGGCTGGTGTTTGGCATAACGCTCCGCCAGGTAGGAGGTGAGGATCATCACCCCCTTGGAGTGGACCGGACCGCCCTGTTCCGATTCGCGCTCGATGTCGATCAGCTCGCCGCTGCCGAGGCGGGCGGTGGCGGTAATGCGCGTCGGTGCGCCGAAGGAGTAGTCGCCGAGCTGGAGGAAGGTCAGACCGTTGACCTGTGCCAGCTGGCTGCCGCTGGTATCGATGCGCAGCACCCCCTTGAGCATCTCTTCCCACAGCTGTTCCTGCAGCTGACTGGCACGATGCGCCTGGGCATCGATCGCGGCCTGGATATGGTCGCGGCGCACTGTATCGCTCTTGCCTTGGGCAGCCTGATAGTCGGCCTCGCGCAGCAGGTCGACCAGATCGCCCATGTGCAGCGACAGCTTGTCGCTGTCCCAGGCACGGCGCGCACTGTACTCGATGATGCGGCCGACCCCGTCGCGATCGATCCGGCGCAGGCCCTCACGGTGTTGCAGGGTGGCGATCAGGCGCGCGTACAGCAGCTCGTTGTCGTTTTCGCGTGGCAGTTCCTCGGAGAAGTCGGCGGCCACCTTGAACAAGAGTGAAAATTCCGGATCGTGGGCCTTGAGCAGGTAGAACAGGCGCCGGCTGCCGATCAGCACCACCTTGAGATGGATGGGGATCGGCTGCGGTTCAAGTGAGATGGTGCTGACCAGACTGAGCTGACGTTCCACCGATTCGATACGGATCTCCTGCGCTGCGAGCACGCGTTTCAGACCTTCCCAGGCAAACGGCTTGAGCAGCACCTTGTCGGCATCGAGGATCAGGAAGCCGCCATTGGCCTGGTGCAGGGCGCCGGCCTTGATCAGGGTGAAGTCGGTGTGCAGGGTGCCCATGTGAGCAACGTGCTCGATACGTCCGATCAGGTTCTGGTAGGTGGGGTTGTCCTCGAACACAACCGGCGCGCCGTGGGTTTCGGCGTTGTCCACCAGGATATTGATGCCATAGCGTCTGAATGCCGGATCGTCGGGAGAGCTGTTCTGCTCGCCGTCGCCATCCGGGTTACGGAACTGATCGGCATTCTCGATCATCTCCGCCTTGATATCGGCGAGGTGGCTGAGCACGCTCGGAAACTCCCTGTACTTGCGTTCCAGTTCGGCCATAAACTGGGTGACGGTCAGCTTCATGGTCTCCCGATCAAGATCGCGCAGGCGGTTCTGTGCCTTGTGCTGCCATTCGGGCACCTTGCTCATAGTCTCCTTGAGCTTGTCCTTCATCTCCTCCAGCGCAATGAGGAACTTCTCCTTCTCCTCCTTGGGCAGGGCGTTGAACTGCTCCGGCGAGAGGATCTGCTTGTCCTTCTGCGGTGTCAGGGTGAAACCGGTGGGGCCGCGCAGCAGCACGATGCTGCGTTCGGCGGCAAGCCGGCCGAGTTCCTGCGTCGCCGTCTCTTCCTCGTGCTTGAGATTTTCCATGATTTCGGTGTGCCGGCGTTGGTATTCGTCACCCTGGAAGGCGGCAGGGATCGCCACCAACAGGTCGCTGATCAACTGTCGCAGGTCCGCGCGCAGGCGGCGCGCCGTGCCGGCCGGCAGTTGCAGGATCTGCGGCGTATGCGGTCGCTGGAAGTTGGTGATGTAGCACCAGTCCGAGGGATTGACGGCCTTGTCCGCATGTTCCTGCAGCGCCTCGCGCACCAGGGTATGACGCCCCAGGCCGGTTGACCCCATCACGTACAGATTGAAGCTGCAGTGCGGCATGCTGACGCCGAACTCGATCGCCTGTAACGCGCGCTCCTGGCCGATGGTGGTGGAGAGCGCTTTCAGATCGGCGGTGGTGGCGAAATCGAAGCGCTGCAACTCGCTGCGGTGATACAGTTGTTCGGGGGAAAGGCGGTACTGCTGTTGCGCATCGGTCACGGACGGATTCCTTGCTGCCGCTCGGCGGGTTGCTTCGTTGTCATCAGCATTATCTCGCCTTCAACAATCGGGAGAAACAGCAGGTAGCGGCAGAATTGCGCAGGCGCAAAATAGTTGCGGGAACGGGCAGAGAGCTACTACATCAGCTGGGGGCGATTGGACTTCCGTTTCGGATCGGAATCCCGTCCGGCCTCCGGTAACCAGCCTGCAGCTTCCACCGGTTACATCAACTGCGCACGAATCTGTGCCTCGCTGGCCATGGTCAGGTCCTTGGCAAACTCGTCACCGACCATGTTCTGCAACGGCTTACTCATGCGCTGGCGCATCCTGCCCAGGAACTGGGGCTCGGCAATCAGGTAAAGCTTGGCGTAGCTGCCTTTGTTGCGTCCCTGTTCCAGGCGTTCGCAGACTGCCCTGGCGAATAGATCGGCCTCGTGTTGCTTGGCGGCGTTTTCTCCGCCCATGCTGTGACCGCCGGTGGCGGAACTCATCACGTGTCCAGCGCCGTCGGAAATCAGGTCACCCTCGTGCTGCCGCGAGTTCGGATGCGTCAGGGTGAAGATCTCGCGCATCTGACAGTCTTTGCCGACCGCTTCGAAAAAGCGCGCACGGCTGGCGTTTGCAACGATGATCCAGTAGCTCATCGCTTATCCCTCCTCTGTTATGCAGGGCACTTCACGGTTCCAGATAGGTAAGCCCCTGGTCCGTATGCCCCTTCCCTGACTTCATTCAAGACCCCTATGAAGAGGATTTCCTTGATGGAGCGCAACTACGGTTGTCATATCCGGGCAAGCGGAATTGCATCGGACATGGTAAAAGGAGGCCGGCATGCACCAAGAGAGCCCGCCACCTTCCCGGCGATGGCGATCAGGTCTGCCAGCGCTGCCTGGGTGCCACGATGCTGCTGCGCCGGACCGGCCTCGCAGACCTGGACATAGAGGCGCAGGGTGGCCCCTTAGGTGCCGGTGCCCGACCGGTGAAACACGATACCTGAGCCATCCGTTATGCCGATGCGGATCCCCCGGTTCCTCGATACCGAGCCGTCGATCGGATCGGTGCAGACGAAGTCGTCCGCAGGGACCAGCAACATGCCGCCGACCAGTCATCGAGACGGCCGCACAACTCGTTTACCAGGGTGTCGGCACGGCCTGGTCAACGCCCTCGTTGATCGTCTGGCGTCACCTGAAACCGTTGATGTGGAGGGCTCGAGTGACCTTTCTCCAGCGATTTTTCGATCAAACCCAACTTCCGCGCTTGACTAGACCGACCGGTCAACTATAATCTCCGACATGAAAGCACCGCTCGACACCAGGGAAAGAATCCTCAGCACAGCGCGTGAGTTGTTTCACGCCAACAGCTACTCGGATATCGGCATCAAGCAGATCTGTGATACCGCCAGGGTGCAGAAGGGCAGCTTTTACCATTTTTTCCCGTCCAAGCGCGATCTGGCGCTGGCGGTGATCGAAGATATGGCCGAGGAGTGGGCGCAGGGGTTCGTCAAGGAAGCCTTCGATCAGACTCTCCCGCCGATGGAGCGCCTGGACTACCTGATCGACGCTGCCTATTACTGGCAGAAGGCCGCCAAGGATATCGAAGGCCGCATGCCGGGCTGCCTGTTTGGCAATCTGGTGCTGGAAGTGAGTACCAGGGACGATATTCTGCGCGCCAAACTCAGCGCCGTGCTTGACAAGACCAAATCGCGCTTCGAGGAGACCTTGATCGATGGTGTTGCGGCGGGCGCGATGGCGCCGCTGGATACCGATCTGACCGCGCAGGCGATGCTCGCCTACCTCGAAGGGATGATCCTGCTGGCCAAATCGCGTAACGAACCGGAGTTGATTGCGAAACTGGGTCCGGCCCTGAAAGGGATCCGTATCGAGCTTTGCCACTAAAAAATTTTCCCAACCACCTAGACCGACCGGTCTACTACATAGAGGAGATCGACCATGAATACACCTGCCGCACAGACGCTGGATGCCCGCGGTCTGAACTGTCCCTTGCCCATACTGCGCACAAAGAAAGCTATCGCTTCGCTGAGCGTGGGCGAGGTGCTGGAGGTGACCGCCACCGATCCGGGATCACTGAAGGATATGGAGTCATTCTGCGCCCAGACCGGCAATGAACTGCTCGCCTCCGGCCAGTCCGGCGGAGATTTCTTTTTCCGGATCCGCAAATCATAGGAGATTGCCATGGGTGCCGTTCAACATTCGAATTTTTCGCAGGAGTCGCTGGACCAGTGGTTCGATCAACGCTTTGCCGAGAAGATGGCGGAGCGGGACGCGGCCAGAACTCCATCGATGACGATAATTGCCACCAAGGGTGCTTTGGATATGGCCTATCCGCCCTTCATTCTCGCCTCGACGGCTTCCGCGTTGGGCTGGGATGTTTCGATCTTTTTCACTTTCTACGGATTGAGCCTGCTGAAGAAAAACCTAGATCTGCAGGTCACACCGCTCGGCAATCCCGCCATGCCGATGAAACTGCCCAACGGCACGGAACTGCCTATCCCGACCTCGATCATGGCGCTGATGCCCGGCTTTCAGTCGATGGCCAGTGGCATGATGAAAAAGACGCTGAAGACAAAGGGCGTGGCCAGCATCGAGGAGTTGCGCGAGCTCTGCATCGAGGCGGATGTCAAACTGATCGCCTGCCAGATGACGGTGGATCTGTTCGACTACGGCAAGGAAGAATTCATTCCGGAGATCGCCGATTGGGTTGGCGCGGCCAGCTTCCTGCCGATCGCGCAGAAGGCGGACGTGAATCTGTTCGTTTGAACGAGCGATGCGCGATAGCCGACCCACCGCCCGGTCGGTTGTCGCGCGCTCACCCGGCGGGACGATATCGCCACGATCTTCAGGGATGCATATGCCCCCGACCCCGGACTAAACTGTCAGGTCATCAGTCTGAAAAACGGTAACCAGGTTATGGAGACATTGGCACTGGACGTATACGGTACCCTCATCGATCCGCACGCGATCGCGGCGCGTCTGGCCGACCACCTTGGCGATGGTGCCGCTGTGTTCTCACAGATCTGGCGCGGCAAGCAGTTGGAGTTCAGTTTCCGGCGCGGCCTGATGGGCGACTACGCCGACTTCTCGGAGGTCACCCGTGAAGCGCTCGACTACACCGACTCGGCGCTGGAGGCTGATCTGTCGGAGGCAGCCAAAGCCGATCTGCTGGACCGCTACACCCGTCTCGACGCATACGCGGATGTGCCCGCGGCGCTGGCTGCGTTGAGGGCGGAGGGGCGCGCACTGTTCGCCTTCTCCAACGGCCATCCGGCGGCGCTCGAGAGCCTGTTGCAGCATGCCGGAATCGCACATCTGCTGGATGGCGTAGTCAGCGTTCACGAAGTGCGCTCTTTCAAACCGGACCCACGGGTCTATGCGCATTTTCTGCAGCGGGCAAACAGCAGACCCGAGCAGACACGGCTGGTCTCAAGCAACGCCTTTGATATCCTCGGCGCACAGGCGTGTGGCTGGCAGACGGCCTGGATCAGAAGGGATGCGCGAACGGTATTCGACGGTTGGGGGCCGGAACCGGAGACGATTCTGGCTTCGCTGGCTGGCCTGATTGAGTGACCGCAGCGCCATATAGCGCCAATCAGAATCGCTTCTGTTCAAAATCCCGGTAGGCTTGCTGCAGCTCTTCACGGGTATTCATCACAAACGGCCCGCCGCGCGCGACCGGCTCATTAAGCGGTTTGCCGGAAACGACCAGGCAGCGCGCCTCCCGCTCTGCAGCCCGCAGCGAGATCTCGTCACCGCGGCTGAAAATGCCGAGGTCGTCACGCTGCAGTTGTAGTTCTGAGCCTGCCGGGCCGGCAATCAGCAGTGGGCCATTGATAACATAGACGAAGGCGTTGTGCTGTGGCGCCGAGGGTTCCCGGAACCTGCTCCCCGGCGGCAGTTTGAGGTCGAGGTAGCGCGGGAGGGTGAGCGGTTGTACCACCGGTCCGACCGTGTGCAACGACGTGCTGCCGGCAATTACGCGTACCTCCACGCCACCTTCGCGCAGTTCCAGTGGAATCCGGCTGACGGAGTACTCCTGATAAGCGGGGGGATCCATCTTGTGCGCGGCGGGCAGGTTGACCCACAGCTGAAATCCCTCCAACAGTCCGTTCTCCTGCTCCGGCATCTCGGAGTGCACGATCCCGCGAGCGGCGGTCATCCACTGTATTCCGCCAGGTTCGATAATGCCCTCATGGCCGGTGCTGTCGCGGTGACGCATGCGCCCGCTGAGCAGATAGGTCACCGTCTCGAAGCCGCGGTGGGGGTGCGGCGGGAAACCGGCCAGGTAATCCTGCGGGCGGTCGGAACGGAAAGCGTCCAACAGCAGAAACGGATCGAGCATCGGCAATGCCGGCTGCCCGATGACGCGCGTGAGCTGCACGCCCGCACCGTCGGTTGCCGGTATCCCTTCGACCACTCTAACGATGTGTCTTGGTTCGATCGGCGCGATGTCGCTGATTTCGGTCATGGTCGACTTTTTCCACTCCTCTTCTGGAGAGGCGCCGTTGATCGCCGCGAGGCGATGGATGCGGCGTGTAGGGCGTTTCCGGCTCTGCTTCCGGGTTGTAAGGAGGTTCGGATTTTTCGCCGGTTTCAGCAGGTACCGGTAGTCCGCTCCATCGGCCTGGCACTGGATAGCTGATGGTATCCATCTATTCCGGTAACAATAGACCAACCAGCGGGTATAAAACGGCGCGGAGTTCATGGGAATGTGACGGCGCTCCGCCGCTGGCGCGTTCTGGCCGGCAGGGAATCCGCGTCTCCCGGTTGGAGCCTCAGTTGATCGTTGTCAGCTTTCTGATCCACTCTCCCCAGCCGTGGCTGAGAATCACCAGCAGCGGAATCAGGGTGACGAAGAGGCGCAGGACGTTTCTGAAGCGCCGATCTGCGCGGCGCATCTCCATGTAGTGGTCGATGACAACGCCGCCCTTGATCGCGATCAGCAGGACCACGGTGAGGGTCAGTGGCCAGCCGGCGTGGCCCGTTTCGCCGAGCACGGCGCCGGCGAGGGTCAGACCGATCAACAGTAGCCAGACTTTTTCGCTATGTCCGATCATCGCTTTATCACTTTGTGTTTACGGGCCCTAGCGCAGAATATAGAAGAAGGGGAAGATCACCAGCCAGATCACGTCGGTGGTGTGCCAGTAGAGCGCCGCTGCCTCGAGGCCGCTGTGGTTGTCGGGCGTGTAGACGCCGAGCCCGGTGCGGAAGGCGATCCAGATCAGTCCCATCAATCCCCAGCTGACGTGTACCAGGTGGTTCAGCGTCAGGTAGTAGTAGACGGTGTAGAAGATCCCGGCCTCGCCGTCGATGCCGTGCGCGACGTTCCAGCGTATCTCGAAATACTTGACCAGCGGATAGCCGAAGCCGAGCAGGATTGCACCGACGATCCAGCGGGTGGAGACGACTCTGTTGCCGTGGCGTATCGCGTCGACCGCTTTCACCATGCAGTAGCCGCTGCTGAGCAGGAACATGGTGATGGCGGTGCCCGCGAGCGTGACCAGCTTGTCGGGGCCGCTGGTGAACGCCTCCGGGTGGTGCGAGCGGGCGACGAAATAGACGAGAAACAGCAGAAAGAATTCGACCAGCACGCAGAATATGCCGACCCAGATCCCCATGTTGCCGGGGATGGGTGGGGTGCTGTCGGCTCTGTCGCCGCGGCGTGCCGGGATGGATTCACTGTAGGCCCCATTCATGGAGGGCTAGTATAGAAAGTGGGCGGCCAGGCTGGATATGACCTGGATTAAATCCACATGGCGTTAACAGGCTCCAGTCAGAACCATTCAAGTGGTGTATCGATCCTGATCAACACAGGGAAATGGAGGGTGGTGCCGTAAAACGGGGAGAGGTCATGCTCTGTCCCGGTGTTAACTTATGGACAGCTTGATGAGCGTTGCCCGCGGGGAGCTTTCGATGCAATTGCGAATTCGCCGGCAATACTTCCTGCCTTGATATCAGTCAATGTAAGTTGCCGCGAATCGTGGGATTACTAGGTCGCTTACGGAACAAGCTCAGATCAAACATAAACAAGCATAAATAAAGAAGTAACAAGAAGCATACAGGGGAGCAGGGACGAGAGGTGAATCAATTGCTGTTCTGCCGGCCACCTTATCCAGCTTTAAGTCAATACGGCTAAAAGCCATCCCCGAGCGGCTGACACTCCACCTGCAACAGGCGGGCGTCAGGCAATGATGTATTTCAAACAATAGTTAGGATTCCGGAGGGAAGCGATGCCCAGACGCATCATGTCGAATCGAGCGGCCCGCTTGTGGGTGGTGCTCCTAACCCTGTGCTTCAATCCCGCGCTGCAAGCAGCCTTAGAGCAGCCGACGGGCGGGCTGATGATCGACAACTTCGATCCCGAAACCGGCAAACGCATCATTCCCAACGAGCGTTGCCTGGACTGCCACGGTGACGAGAAGCAGAAGACCGACGTGCGTGACGACGGCACTCCGGTCAAGATTTTTGTACACAAGGATGAGATCGAGGCGAGCGTGCACGGCAAGCAGAGCTGCAACAACTGCCACGTGACCATCGACCGTGTCCCACATCGCAAGGCACCCGAAGTGATCGTCGGCTGTATCGATTGCCACCGCGACACCTGGGTCCAATACAAGGACGACCCGAGCGGCAAACACAAGCGACTGAAGGTGGTCAACGAGCAGATCGACAGCTACATGCAGTCGATTCACGCGCAGCCCAACTCCCTGGATCAATCGCGCACCAATGCCACCTGTTACGATTGCCACGAGGCGCACAACGTCGGTGAACTCGGCAGTATTCAGCGCGCCGAGAAGCGACTGAAGAACCCGGAGGTTTGCGGCCGCTGTCATGAAGAGCAGCTCAAGGCCTACCGCACCTCCGACCACGGCAAGGCGATCTTCGAGAAGGGCGACAGTGAGTCTGCGGTCTGCTCGGACTGTCACACCACCCACGAGATCGACTCGCCCGAGACCGACAAGGCGAAGCTGGCGATCACCAAGAACTGCGGTGACTGCCATGAGGAGGAGCAGCGCACCTATTTCGACTCCTACCACGGGCAGGTGCATCGTCTGGGTTACACCAACACCGCCAAATGTTACGACTGCCACGGCAGCCATGAGATCAAGGGTGAAGACGACCCGACCTCGGAGATCCATGCCAATAACCGCCTGGAGAACTGCCGGGTCTGCCACGAAGATGCCAACGACAACTTCCTCACCTTCTGGCCGCACGGCGATGCGGATGACAAGGAGAAGTACCCGGGGCTGTGGTTCTTCAAGGTCTTCATGCAGGCGCTGATCTTCGGCGTGATGGCCTTCTTCTGGGTGCACGTGATGCTGTGGCTCTACCGCGAGGTGATGGACCGCATCCAGGGCAAGGGATTCATCGAGGACATGGACAAGCCGGATATCGTCTACTTCCGCCGTTTCCCGGTCGCCTGGCGCTGGATCCATGGACTGTTTGCCATCTCCACGATGGCGCTGATCCTGACCGGTACCACGCTGATCTTCTCGCACACCGGTTGGGCCAAGGCGGTTGTGGTGTTCCTCGGCGGTCCGCTGATGGAGGGCTATATTCACCGTACCGCGGCGATGATCTGGCTCGGTATCTTCGCCGTCCATCTGGCCATAGCGGTCAGCAACATCTGGCGCAAGCGCGGCGAGTTCGAGTGGTTCGGCAGCACCTCGATGCTGCCGAACATGAAGGACATGCGCGACCTGCGCGACATGTTCAAGTGGTTCCTCGGCAAGGGCCCACGCCCCGAGTTCTCCCACTGGACCTACTGGCAGAAGTTCGACTACTGGGCGCCCTTCTGGGGCGCGGCGGTGATCGGCTCCTCCGGCCTGATGCTCTTCATGCCCGAGAAGACGGCGCTCATTCTGCCCGGCTGGATGTTCAACATCGCCACGCTGGTGCATGCCGAAGAGGCGTTGCTGGCAGCGATCTTCCTCAACTCGGTGCACTTCTTCAACGTGCACTTCCGGCCGGAGCGCTTCCCGATGAGTACCACCATCTTCACCGGCGCGATTCCGTTCGAAGAGTTCAGGCACGATCACAGCCTCGAATACGAACGCCTGGTCGCCAGCGGCGAGATCAACAACTATCTGGTCAGACGGCCCTCCCGCCGCGCCGACCTGGCAGCCTCCTTCATTACCAGCGTACTGATCATGGCCGGTCTGGCCCTGCTCACCCTGGTTCTGATCGGCCTGATCACCTCACCGAGCTGATCGGAGGAGACGAGATGAAAAGAGATGACACTATGAGCAAGCATGTACGCAATCTCCTCCTGGCGGTGCTTACGCTGCTGCCGGCGGCGGTCATGGCGGGGCCATCGGGGCAGGCGCTCTCGTTCACCTGCGCCGGATGCCATGGCACCGACGGCTCCAGCGTGGGCCCGTCGATGCCCGCCATCGCCGGTATGGATCCGGAGGTCTTCGTCGACGCGATGAAGGACTACCGGTTGGACAAGCGCAACCCCTCCATCATGAATCGCATCGCCAAGGCCTACAGCGATGAGCAGTTCAAGGAGATGGCCTGGTTCTTCGCCAGTCAGCGCCTCCATCTGCAGCCGCAGGTTACCGATGCGGCGCTGGCCAAGCGGGGTGCCGAACTGCACCAGAAGCACTGCGAGAAGTGCCATGAGGAGGGCGGCCGGCCCGGCGACGCCGGCACGCTGGCAGGCCAGTGGATGCCATATCTGCAGTACACCATGCAGGACTTCCTCAGCGGCAAGCGCGACTGGCCACGCAAGATGAAGCGCAAGGTCGATGCGGCCATCGAAGACGACGGAGCGGATGCGGTTTCCGCCCTGATCCACTACTACGGCAGCCAGCACTGATAAGGTGTTGAGGAAAGAGTAATGACCAATATTGATCGCAGAGCATTCATTCGCGGTGCCGCCGGTATCGCCGCACTCGGCGTCAGCGCCGGCTTTCCCGCGCTGGTTCTGGGCGCCGCGCGACGCGTCGTCGTGGTCGGCGGCGGCGTTGGCGGTGCGACCGCCGCCAAATACCTGCGCAAGCTGGATGACACCATCTCCGTGACGCTGATCGAGCGCAAGCCCAGTTACACCTCCTGCTTCATGAGCAACGAGGTGCTGAGCGGCGAGCGCACGCTCCAGTCCCTCACTTTCGGTTACGATGGCCTGCGCCGCCACGGTATCGAGGTGGTCCAGGATACGGCGGTCGGCATCGATCCGCTGCAGAAGATCGTACAGACAGCGGGCGGCGGAAAATTCCAGTACGACGCCTGCGTGGTCTCTCCAGGCATAGGTTTCAAGTGGGAGGCGATCGGGGGTTACACCGAGGAGGTTGCCGCGACGACCGTTCCCCACGCCTGGAATGCCGGTCCCCAGACCGAGCTGCTGCGGCGTCAGATCGAGGCGATGCCGGAGGGTGGACGGGTGATCATCAGCGCGCCGCCCAATCCGTTCAAATGCCCGCCGGGGCCTTATGAGCGCGCCTCGCAGATCGCCATGTACTGCAAGCACCACAAACCGCGCGCCAAGATCATCATCCTCGATCCGAAGGATGCCTTCTCCAAACAGGGTCTCTACCTTGAAGGCTGGCGCAAACTCTACGGATACGGCACCGACAACAGCATGATCGAGTGGATCAGCGCCGCCGGCGGCGGCAAGATCGAGGAGATCGATCCGGAGACTCTGACGGTGCAGGCCGAGATCGAGGAGTTCCAGGGCGACGTGGTCAATATCATCCCACCGCAGAAGGCGGGTGCCATCGCCTTCGCCGCGGATCTGGTCGAAGGCGACTGGTGCCCGGTCGACAAGCGCACCTTTGAGTCAACCAGGCACAAGGGGATCTACGTCCTCGGCGATGCCTCGAGCGCGGCCAAGATGCCCAAGTCGGCTTATGCCGCCAACTCGCAGGCCAAGGTCTGCGCCGCCGCCATCGTCAACCGCTTCCGCGGGCTGGAGCCGGGAGATCCCACCTTCGTCAACACATGTTATAGCGTGGTGGGCGAGGATTTCGGCATCTCGGTGGCCGCGGTCTACGGTCTCAACTCGCACACCAACACGATCGAGCCCATACCCAACTCCGGTGGCGTCTCACCGGCCAATGCGAGCGCGGAGATACGCAAGCGCGAGGTGAGCTACGCCCACAGCTGGTTCAAGAACGTCATCAGCGACATGCTGGAGTAGCGGATCGCCTGCCGCGCCACGAATGGAAAGCGTTTGCTATCGACATCTCTCCCCTTGCCGCAAGTGCAGGGGGAGCGTGCCGGTCATATGATCGCTAAATCAGAAACAGCGTCGCCAGTCCCAGGAAGCTCATGAAACCGACGATGTCGGTGACCGTCGTCAATACCACGGATCCCGCCAGCGCGGGGTCTATGCCCACGCGTTTCATCACCAGCGGAATCAGCACGCCCGATATTGCCGAGGCGAACAGGTTGATGACCATCGCCACGCCCAGGATCACGCTGATTTTCAACTCGCCGAACCAGAGATAAGCGAGGGCACCGACGACCAGCGCCCAGATCACGCCGTTGAGCACAGCTATCGCGATCTCCTTGTAGGCCAGCCAGCGGCGGTTGCTGGAGCTGATCATGTTGAGCGCGAGGCCGCGGATGATCAGCGTCAGCGTCTGGCTGCCGGCAATGCCGCCCATGCTCGCCACGATAGGCATCAGCACTGCCAACGCAACCACTCTCTGCAGCGTCGCCTCGAACAGACCGATGACGAACGAAGCCAGCAGTGCCGTCGCCAGATTGATACCGAGCCAGAACGCCCTGCGGGGCGCGCTTCTGGAGATCGGCGAGAAGAGATCCTCCTCCTCGTCGAGACCTACATTGCCGAGAATCTGATGGTCCGCCTCCTCCTGGATGGTATCGATGACATCGTCGATGGTGACCCGACCGATCAGCCGGGAAGCTTCGTCGACCACGGCGATGGAGACCAGATCCTGCTCCTTGAAGATCTTGGCCAGCTCATGCTCGTCCAGGTGGGCAGGGATCGAACGCACTTCCGTGTCCATGACATTGGCGACCAGCTCCTCGGGCTGCCGGGTGAGCAACGCGGAGAGGGGGAGTTCACCGAGGAAAATCCCCTCGCGGTCGATCACCATCAGGCCGTCGGTGCGCTGGGGTATCGACTCCCGCCGCCGCAGATAACGGAGTACCGTCTCCAACGTGATGTCGGCACGTATCGCCACTGTCTCGGTGGTCATCAACCGGCCGACGGAGTCCTCGGGGAAGGAGAGCGCGGTGTCCAGTTGCTGCAACTCCTGCACGTCCAGCGTCTCCCTGATCGCGTCACCCATCGCGTCGGGGAGATCCTCGATGATCGCCGCCAGGTCCGGGGTATCCAGTCCCGACGTGGCCTCGACGATCTCCTCGACATCCAGCTCTTCCACCAACGCCAGCCGCACCTGCCCGCCAAGATCGACCAGGATCTCGCCGCCGGCTTCGTCGGGGGTGAGTTCCCACAGCCGTGCTCGCAGAGGTTCGGGCAGCGATTCGATCAGATGCGCAATGGCTGCCGGCTCGAGTCCGGCGAGCATCTCCTCGAGAGCCGATCTCTGATCCTGCTCGAGAAGCAGAGCGACTTCATCGATCAACTCGGTTATTGGTTTTTCACTGCTCTGCAGCTGGTTCATCGCGTCTGGTCCGGTCTCTGCGGAAAACGCGCATTATAGGATGCCGCTGTTTCGAAGTCCCTTAGGACGGGCGTAAGATTCGAGCGGGCGCTGCGCCGAAGCGTTGAGAGGTTTCCACTTTTTTCTTGCGTCTGCGTCAAGTCGGCCTATATTTTTTCTTTCGTTTTCCAATTCGGCACGTCAAGATGGACGCTCGATCGAAACAGAGGTATCCATGCGATGAGCGGTTCGACAGAGAAACGCATGCTGGGGTGGCGGGAGTGGATAGCCATCCCCGCGTTGGGGATAAATCGAATAAAAGCCAAAGTGGATACCGGTGCCCGCACTTCGGCGCTGCATGCCTTCTATATCGAACCTTTCACCAGCGGCGGCAGGGAGTGGGTGCGCTTCGGTGTGCACCCCGAGCAGCAAGTGACGGATCTGGTGATCGAGTGCGAAGCACCGGTCATAGACCGCAGAAACGTCGCCGATTCGGGCGGCCACAGGGAAGAACGCTATGTTATCGAAGCTGAGTTGATCATAGGAGAGGCCACTGTCACCACCGAGGTGACCCTGACCGACAGGGATACGATGAAGTTCAGAATGCTTCTGGGGCGCACAGCGATGCGCGGGATCTTTACTGTCGATCCGGCGGCCTCCTATCTTTCGGGGGTAATTGCAAAGACTCTTTAGAGGCTCGAGACAGGACAACCCAGCAGAGGAGAAAAAATGAAGATAGCAATCTTGTCGCGCAATAAAACGCTCTATTCCACCAGACGGCTGGTCGAAGCCGCCGAGCAGCGCGGACATCGGGTGCAGGTTGTCGACGTGTTGAGATGTTACATGAACATCACCTCGCACCGACCGACCATCCACTATCGGGGCGAAACATTGTCGGATTTCGACGCAGTCATTCCCAGAATCGGCGCATCCGTGACGTTTTACGGTACCGCAGTAGTGCGTCAGTTCGAGATGATGAATGTTTTTTCGTTGAACGAGTCGGTGGCGATCACCCGCTCGCGTGACAAATTGCGCTCGCTGCAACTGCTGGCGCGCAAAGGGATAGGATTACCGGTAACCGGATTTGCGCACAATCCCGACGACATCGACGACCTGATCAACACTGTCGGCGGCACGCCGCTGGTGATCAAGCTGCTGGAGGGAACCCAGGGTATCGGCGTGGTGCTGGCAGAGACCAAGAAGGCGGCCGAGAGCGTGATTCAGGCCTTCATGGGGCTCAAGGCCAACATCATGGTGCAGGAGTTCATCAAGGAGGCGGGCGGTTCCGATCTGCGCTGCTTTGTGGTCGGCGGCAGGGTGGTGGCGACGATGAAGCGGCAGGGACCGGAAGGCGAGTTCCGCTCGAATCTGCATCGCGGCGGCAGCGCCACGCTGGTCCGGTTGACCCCGGAGGAGCGCTCCACTGCGGTCAGGGCGGCCAAGATCATGGGCCTCAACGTCTGTGGCGTCGATCTGCTGCGTTCCAATCACGGACCGGTGGTGATGGAGGTGAACTCCTCACCCGGTCTGGAAGGGATCGAGAAGGCGAGCGGCAAGAATGTCGCGGATCTGATCGTGCAGTACATCGAGAAACGGCTGGAGGAGCTGGGCGACAGCAAAGGGCGGTCAAGAACCAGGGGGAGGGGCTGAGCGCAGTGCGTGAGGCTTTCGTCATCGGCAATACCCGTGTTCCGCCGCGCTCCCGATCACTGGTCGAACTGCCGCTGCCGAGGCTTTACACGCAGGTTCCTCTCAATCTGCCGGTGCACGTGTTGCACGGTCTGCGCGACGGACCGAGGTTGTTCGTCAGCGCCGCAATCCACGGCGATGAACTGAATGGCGCGGAGATCATCCGGCGGCTGCTCAAGCTGCCTGTGTTGAAGCGTCTGCGCGGCACGCTGGTGGCTGTTCCCATTGTCAACGTATACGGCATGCTGCACCTGTCCCGTTATCTTCCCGACCGGCGCGATCTCAACCGCTCCTTTCCCGGGTCGGACAAGGGCTCGTTGGCGGCCAGGGTGGCGGGCCTCTTCATGCAGGAGATCGTGAATCGTTGCACGCATGGCATCGACCTGCACACCGGTGCCATTCATCGCAGCAATCTGCCTCAGATTCGCGCCAATCTGGACGACGATGAGACAGCCAGGCTGGCGCGCGCATTCGGCGTTCCGGTTCTGCTGAATGCCAATCTGCGCGACGGTTCGTTGCGCGAATCGGCCGCCGGTGCCGGTATTCCGATGCTGCTCTACGAGGCGGGCGAAGCGCTGCGCTTCAACGAAGTTGCGATCCGCGCCGGGTTGCACGGCATTATCGGCGTGATGCGCGAGTTGGGCATGCTGCCGGCGATAAAGAGGGGTAAAAAGGCGCTGCAGGAGCCCTTCGTAGCCCGCTCGAGTACCTGGGTTCGAGCCTCAGCGAGCGGCCTGTTCAGGAAGGTCTCATCGTTGGGACAGCGGGTCAAGAAGGGCGAAGTCATCGGGCTTATCGACGCCCCCTTCAGCGGTCTGGAGACGGAGGTGACGGCGGTTGCCAGCGGCATCATCATCGGCTGCGCAGAACTGCCGCTGGTCAACGAGGGCGAGGCGCTGTTCCACATTGCACGCTTCGAGGATGTGGGCGAAGTGGCCTACCACGTCGAGTCGATGCAGTCGCATTTCAATCCGGAAGAGAGCACCGGCATCGAGTCGCTGGAGATGGAGCCCCCGATCGTTTAACGGGATCTTCCTTCGAGCGCTCCGGCCGTTTCCGCCAAGGCGTTTTGCCCCTTTCGGAGTGCCGGTTCGACAATCGTACTTCAGTGACTCGCTCGCCGTCGTCGACTCGATCAGCCGCGTCTGCCATGCCGGACAACGGATAGACGCGCGCCCCTCCCCGGCAGCGAAAGCCCGTCCAAATAGACCCGACCGTTGTTCCACGCATCCCTGGACGATCAGAGCCCGCGTCCGGAACATGCAGCGTGCGGCTGCTCTACCGACGCGAAAATAATAGCCTATAGTTGATAGCACCCCATTGGGGGCAAAATCAAAGGAGAGGAGCATGAAATACAGAGCTGTCGCAGTGTTGTTTGCGGTGAGCAGTTTCGTCGGGGCAATGTCGGTTACGGCTGCGGAACAACGGCCGATGGGTTTTTTCGTTACCAGCGTCGGCATGGGCAACGGCGCCGACCTGGGCGGTCTCGAGGGGGCGGACGCCCATTGCATGAAGCTGGCCGCGGCAGCCGGCGCAGGCGATCGGGATTGGCGCGCCTATCTCAGTACCGAGGAGGAGGGCAAGCGCGGAATCTCCGCGCGTGAACGGATCGGCAGCGGTCCCTGGTACAACGCCCGAGGAATACTGATCGCGACCAATCCCACCGATCTGCATCTCTACAACAAAACGATCACGCTCGAGACAGCGCTGGACGAGTCGGGAAATCGCATCAAGGGGCGTGGCGACAAACCCAACGAGCACGATATTCTGACCGGCTCGATGGATGACGGTACCGCTTATTTTCCCGATGAAGCGGATCACACCTGCAACAACTGGACGAGCAGCGATCAGGGGAGCGCACAAGTGGGACACCATGACCGCCATGGTGGCGGCAACCCCTCCTGGAGTTCCGCGCATCCCAGCCGTGGCTGCAGCCAGGAGGGTCTGGCCAAAACGGGCGGTGCGGGCAAGTTCTACTGTTTCGCCGCGGATTGAAGCGGTTCGGGGGAGGGCCGGTAAATAATTCCGAGAGGAGTGCCCTCCCTCGATGCCTTGTCGCGGTTCGGATGTTAACGGCCTGGTAGCGCGCCGAATGGTGACCTGAAGTATGAGCTACAGCGGCTTCACGTCTGCAACCATTGCCCTGGAGATGTAGGCGCATTCCGAACAGCACTTGCCGCCGCTATTTGGCTTTGACGGTGGAGCGGTCGAGCATCGCCTCGACGCTCGCGACCATGCTGGCGGCAAAGGATTTCAGCACGCGCTCGCTCGCCTCCTCATCGCCTTGGTAGCGGGTTGCCATTGCTATCAGCGTTATCACACGCTCACTGCCGGTGAGTAGCGCCCAGGCGTCCAGCAGCTTTGCCTTGAAGGGGCTGGTCACAAAGCTGTCGCCGATCCGGTACCAGTACCAGACGCGCAGGTCGCCCCAGCCTTCCCCTGCGATGATGGTGACGGTGTTTGCGTGTAGAACCTGTTGAGGTCCACCGTCGATCGTGACCTCTTTCGGCCGGCGGATGTCGTTGCGCCAGGATTGCGCCTCCGGAACGATCCGGACGTTGGGGCGGCCGAACGGCTCGATCTGTTGCCGATCGCCGCTGAATTGCGCGACATAGAGTGATACGACTTGCTTATCTCGATGATAGAAGGCGTTGAACTCGCCGTCGGATCGATTGACCTGGGGCGACCAACCCCACTGCCGGTTGTATACCCTTAGCCATCCGTCAACGCCTTTCGGTGCGATCAGCGTGAAATAGTTGTGAGACTGCCCGGACTGACCGAAGGTCACCGCTATTGCCGGCCAGATCGATGCGATCAGAATGCTGGCCAATCCGGCACCGATAATCTTTGCTGATCTATGCTGACTTCGGCTGTTGTTCGTATCCGGCGTGCCCGCATCCGCTGTCTGGATGTCGGATTCCCTCCAGTAGGAACCGATGACGAACATCAGATAGATGACGATAAAGTAGAAGATCCAACCATAGACGATATGGTCTATGCCGACGGCCAGCTTCATGTCGCTGAAATAGCCGATCAGAATGATCACGTAGGCACGAAGTAGGTTGGCGATGATGGGTATGAAAATCGCTAATGCGACCACCAGTAGCCGGCGAAAGGCACTTCTGAAGAAATAGTAGGCATAGACACAACCGACGATGACCGATGATGTAAGGTATTGAACGCCACTGCACTGCTCGTCGATCGCCCATCTGCTATTGGATAGAGTCAGGTCATAGCCTTCGCGAAAGACCGGAATCTCCGTTAACCGCAACAGCAGAGTGACAAAATCCGTGGTGAACTCCTGCATCAACGGATATAGGGGTTCAATTGCAAAAAGTGGGGGTGCTGCAAACAGCAAAAGTGCCAGGGGGAAGGCAAGTGCCTTTGCCACCCGGGTTCCCAAAACGCACCATATGGTCATCACCACCAGGCTTATCAATGCGATCTGTTGAAAAAACTGAAAACTCACCAGGTAGGCCTGTAGCCATAGCGCGCCTGCGACAAGCATCAGCGGCAGGACTCGGAACTCCGCCCTGGGTGTCAAACTGGCCAGCTGCTGCCGTTTTGACCAGACGAGCCAGATCGCGATCGGAAAAATAAGGGCGCCATAGGAGTAGGGTTCGGTACGCCAGGAGATGATCATCGCGCGAACGGTACCGCTGAACAGCAGGAGGATACCCAGTATCGTCACTGAAGTTATCACTGCGGCGCGCTTCCACTCGGAGGAGAGCGACGTCTTGATCTGATTTGGTTGTGCTACTGCTTCGTTCACTGTTAACGCGGCATCAAAGTAGGCCGGTGTCATGCGGCATATTGAATAAATGGATGCACGAAGTGTTTTGCTACGCGCACAGGTTTCTTCTGCAGCATCCGTATATGCCGAATCACCTTTTTCTTTTGTGGATTAACGTCTTGACAACGCCAATCTTACGGAGCTAATACCGCGATGACCTCTCTCGAATTCGCGGGGAAACTTACACAACTATACGGGCACCACCCATCTACCTTATGCCTTTAAATCCCTTTGCCTTGGGGTTTATCCGGGGTGTCGTAGAGCAGAAGGCCATTAAAACACAGATTGAATATAAGTCTATTGAATAGCTGATTGCCGACGCGGCTGAGATAATGGACCTGTAGGGTTTTACATAATGGAAGTGACTGAATACAGTAGGATTTCCATCGTGCAGGAAAGCGTGACTCTGGTTCAGAAGGGTCTCGGCTGGAACGAATTTCCCCAACTGTACGACAGCAATGCCCAACGCGAGCAGGTGCTGTATCAACTGCGTTGATCGAATGGGTTTGTCGGTCCAGCCTGCGACGATAGCACCGGCTGTGAGCTGAAATGCCGCAAGATATACCAATGCCAAGCTGTGGCTGTTGGATCGATCTGGAGTTTGCGCGGCAGACCCGGGCCTCGATGTACCGGCTTCGTCTGTCCAGCTGGTCTAGGTGTCTCTATCGGGCGGAGTCGCTTTGATCAAGGCGTTTGACGTCCCCAACCCGGAGTAGCATATTCAGATGCCTGTTCCTCACTGATTGGTGTCTGATGAAGCGGCCCCGTCTCATTGTATTTAGCCTGTTACTCGTCACTGTAGCTTGGGTTGGCTGGGAGATGAGCAGCCGGCTCGGGTCGCGACAGGAAGCCGCCCAAGGCGGCGGTAAAGAGGCACGACCGGCGCCGGTTATAACGGCGCCGATCGAGACTGCCCCGATTGCCTTGGAGCGGGCTTTCAGTGGCACGCTCGAAGCCTACGCAGAATTCGTTGCCGCTCCCAAGGTAAGCGGTATCGTTAAGCATATTTTTGTCGATCTGGGCGACAGTGTCGTGCGTGGCCAGGTGGTCTCAAGGCTGGATAACGCGGAGTTCATGCAGGAGGTGGCCCAGGCAGAAGCTGAAGTCAAGGTGGCCAAAGCCAATCTGGCGGAGGCCAAAAGTCTGTCGGCGATTGCTGAGCGTGAACTCAAGCGCATCGATCAACTCAGCGCGCGCGGAGTCAGCTCCGCCGCGCAGCGAGATGTGGCCCAAGCAGATCAGCTGGCAAAACAAGCCCATGTTCAGGTCGGAGAGGCGCAATTGGCGCGCGTGGAATCAGAACTGGAAACGGCACGTATCCGCTTGGGCTATACGGAAGTGACAGCGGACTGGGGTATCGATGGCAGTCATCGTGTAGTCGCCGAACGCTATGTGGATGAGGGCGAAAACGTTAGCGCCAACACACCACTTCTGAAGATCGTGAGCCTGAATCCAATCACCGCGGTGATCCACGTGACAGAACAAGAGTATGCCGGTCTGCGGGTGGGTCAGCAGGTTGCGCTGGTTACCGATGCGTATCCCAAGCAGGATTTCTTCGGCGTGATCGCGCGCATTGCCCCGGTGTTTCGCGAGGTGACCCGCCAGGCGCGCATTGAAGTGCAGGTCGACAATAGTGACCTTAAACTCAAGCCCGGTATGTTCGTACGCGCCAGAGTGGTGCTGGCAAGCGTGGATGAGGTGACCGTTGTCCCTTTCCAGGCATTGACTCGCCGTGACGGAATGGACGGCCTGTTCGTCCTTTCGCCAGACGGTAACAGCGTGAGCTGGCATCCGGTACAGCCCGGCATCCGACAGGACCAACGCTTACAGGTTACCGGCGAGGGGTTGCAGGGGCAGGTCGTTGTGCTGGGCCAGCAGCTACTCAGGGACGGATCTGCTGTTCTGGTCTCCGATCGGCAAAAGAATCGATGAATCTCGCTAGCGCCAGCGTTCGCCGACCGGTATTCGCCAGCATGGTGACCCTGATGGTGGTTGTGCTCGGCCTCATCGCACTGAGTCGTTTGCAGATCGACCTGCTGCCTGCGATAGAGCTTCCCACACTGACGGTGCGTACCCAGTACGAAGGAGCGGATCCCATCGTAATGGAACAACTGGTTACTCAGATCGTTGAAGAGATCGTGTCGACCGTGCCCGGCGTGGAGGAACTCAGTTCCACCTCCTACGAAGGCAATAGCAGCGTCAAAGTCAGCTTTGGCTGGGGAACGTCGATCGACGCGGTGGCGGTGGATGTGCGGGCTACGCTGGAAGACGAGATCAGCGAACTGCCGGATGATGTAGTGGGGCCACGGGTCAGCAAGTTCGATATCGACACTTTTCCGGTGGTGATCATGGGCATCTCCAGCGCACTAGATCCGGTCGAGTTGACGCAGATCGTGGAGAACCAGATCCGCTACCGTTTTGCGCGTATCCCGGGGGTTGCCCAGGTCGATCCGTGGGGAGGATTCAATCGCGAAGTTCGTGTAGAGCTCGATCCCGCCAAGATCCAGGCGTTCGGGCTCTCGCTGGATATGGTGCTCGACGCGATTCGCGACGCCAATCTCGACCGGCCCGCCGGCAAGATCCAGCAGGGCCGCCATGAGGTTACACTGCGGGCGCCTGCCGAGTTCTCCTCGCTGGAGCAGATCCGCGGCACGGTGGTATCGCGCCATGAGGGGAGTGTCGTCACCCTTGGACAGATCGCCGGCGTCAGAGATACCTACGAGAAGCTGAGCCGCATCGTCCGGGTCAACCAGGAGCAGGGGCTGCGTGTTGCCATCCGCAAGCAACCCGAGGCCAATACGGTGGAGGTCGCCCGGCGCGTGCTGGGGGAAGTCGAGCGGGTCAATCGGGAGTTTCCACAGATCAAGGTGGTGCCGGTTACCAATCAGGGTAATTTCATACAGCGCTCTATTGCCAATGTCTCCCAGTCGGTTCTGTATGGCGGCAGCTTGGCGATACTGGTGTTGCTGTTCTTCCTGCGCGACCTGCGCAGCACCCTGGTGATCTCGCTCTCCATTCCCATCTCCATTATCGCGACCTTCGCTTTGCTCTTCTTTGGAGGCTTTACCATTAATCTGATGACGCTGGGCGGCCTGGCCTTGGGTGTCGGCATGATGGTCGACGGCTCGGTGGTGGTGCTGGAAAACATCTTCCGGCGACTGCAGGAGCACAGCGATGCGACCGACACTGCCGCGGTGGAAGGGACGCGAGAGGTCGCTTCTGCGGTCATCGCCGGAACATTGACAACGCTGGTGATTTTTCTACCGCTGATCTTTGTCAGAGGGGTCAGTGGCGAACTGTTCAAAGAGCTCGCGTATGTGGTGATGTTTTCACTGCTATGCGCGCTACTCGTCTCTCTGGGACTGTTGCCAATGCTGGCTTCAAAATTCCTGGGCTCGATTGCACCGTTGTCCGCCCGTTCGGAAGGGTCGGCATCGCATGCGACAAAGGCTGGAGGGATGCCTGCGGGTAGCGGCGCACTGGAGAGCCTCAACAACAGCTACCGAGATCTGCTCGCCGTTGCTTTGAAAAATCGCCTGCTGACGGTTACCGGCTCGATCGCGCTGTTTGCGGCTGTACTGCTGATTGGCCCTTATATCGGCACCGAGTTCCTGCCTCCGAGCGACGAGGGCGAGGTGCGAATCAGTGGCGAGATGGAGGTGGGGACGCGTCTCGACCTGATCGATGGACAGGCGCGTGTGCTTGAAAACATGGTTTATCCCCTGGTGCCGGAGGCTGTCTCTTCGGTGACCAGCGTCATGGCGTCCGGTGCCCGGGGGAGTTCGAAAGCGCGGGTAGAGATCAACATGTCGTTGCTGCCGGCGGCGCAGCGGGAACGCTCCAATCAGTCGATCGCCGATGACTTGCGCAAACGGCTCGACGGCAAGGTGCCGGGCATGAAGATCCGCACTCGAGCGCCGCAGGGTCAGTTCCTGTTGGAACGAATACTGACCACGACAGAAGGGGTGACGGTGGAAGTACGCGGGTTCGATCTGGATACATTGAACCTGCTGGCTGGTCAAGTAGCTGATGGCATCCGCGATATCGAGGGTGTCACCGATGTGGAACTCAGCCGGGAAAGTGGCATTCCTCAGCAGGAGATCCATATCGACCGCGCCAAGGCCGCTGATCTCGGCCTGAGCGTACGCGATCTACTCACGGTCATCGAAACCGCAGTGGCAGGATCGAAGGCGGGTGAGTACCGGGTCGAGGGCAACTCATACCGTATCCTGGTGCAGTTGGCGGATGCGGAGCATCGTTCCATTGACGAGATTCTCGACCTCACGGTACAAGCGCCCAACAACGAAAATATAGTCCTGCGCAATCTCGTGAGCACATCAAGCGGCGAAGGGCCAGTGACCATCGAACGCAAGGACAGGCAGCGGCTGGTGACGGTTACCGCCAACGTCTCAGGTCGGGATCTTGGTTCGGTGGCGGCGGATGTGCAGCTAAGCATCGACCGTATCGCCCGACCCCCGTCATATGACTTGGTCATTGCAGGCAACTATGAAGAACAACAGAAGGCGTTCGAAGAGTTGCTCATTTCACTCGGCTTGTCACTGCTGCTGGTCTACATGGTGCTGGCGGCACAATACGAATCCTTTCGCGATCCACTGATCGTAATGCTCTCTGTGCCGGTTGCTGCGATTGGCGTTATCCTGACGCTGTTCCTGACTGACACCACCCTTAACCTGCAGTCGGCCATCGGTTGCATCATGCTCGGCGGTATTGTTGTGAACAACGCCATTCTGCTGGTGGATCAGGCAGGCCAACTGATCCGCAGGGGACTGAACACCGATGATGCCCTGGTGGAAGCGGGTCGCCGGCGCCTGCGGCCGATCCTCATGACCACGCTGACCACCCTGTTGGGACTACTGCCCCTGGCCCTGGGTATTGGGGAGGGTGCGGATGCCCAGGCGCCACTGGCGCGGGTGGTGATCGGCGGCCTCACGGCGTCCACCTTGGTCACTCTGCTGTTGGTGCCGGTTGTGTACTCCTTGTTTCATCATCCAGGGAAGACGGCTCGAGTTGACAAACGGGAATCGGCTCTCTTGAGGTCCTCCAGCCACTCCATCTCGAAATGATCAGAGCATGGTGGTTCCGGGGCTCTTTGAGAGATTGCGCCGTACGAATCCAGGGGCCTGTATGAAGGAGAGGTTGCCTACCATTACTTCGGTTATTTGATTCAGTGCGCTTTAGTGTCAGCGGAGAAACTCCCTCAATTTCAGAATGGCTTATTGGTGAAACAAATCCCGACAAAATTGGTCAGTAATTTTGAATATGCTTATTTTCGACTAACAGGAGAGACCATGAGCGGATTGATCACGGATTTTCCGTACGACGGCGTTGTAACCATAAACAGGGTCATACTGAAACCCGAATATACGGTCGAGGACCTTCAGGAACGAGTCGCGCTGCTATGCGAGAACGTAAAAACCTACCACTCTGACACCGGTTTTGTCGGTGGTTTCGTTGCTCTGAACCGCGGCAATATCTCCAATGAAGGAAGCACGATAGGCCAAGCCATAGAGAGCCCGTTGAAGGGCAAGGAAGCTCAGATTGTCACCTTCTGGAGGTCCTTTGAAGATCATGAGCGTTCGCATCGCAGTGAGACTTTCCAGCCCCTGTTCAGAGAGGTGCTGCAGCTGTGTGAGAACGGCAACGAAGAGATAGCCTATGAGATGCTTTGGTCGGGTAGCGCATACTCCGCTGATGAGGCGAAGGCCGCGCAGGAAGCGAAAGCGCAATTCATGCACGGTGACGCAGCTTGAATCCCATTGATCTCTCTAGTATGAAGCCTGTCGATTCTCCTCACTCGGAAACAGGTTGCACCCACCTCCTCTCCGCGAGGGTGGTGGGTGCGCAGGAGTGGTGGTGCATCGGTGGCAGAATGATAGTGGTATCAAAAGGCATCATTCGTCGATCGAGAAACTCCGTATTCGCCACACAGTCTGGCCAGGACATCAACGTCTCGTCGGTTTACGGTCATATCGTCGTCGCCACAGGCGCGGTCTACTGTGCGACCAAACACGCCGTGCGCGCGATCTCCGAAGGCCTGCGGCAGGAAGTGAAGGGGTACAATATCCGCGTGACCACGATTTCGCCGGGTGCGGTCCAAACGGAATTGACCAGCCATATCACCGAACCGGGCCTGGCCGAGGCCGTCACGGAGGTGGTCAACGATATCGGCGTGCCCGCCGGCACCATGTCCCGGATGGTGGCCTTCGCTATCGCCCAGCCGGACGATGTCGACGTGAGCGAAATTCTGTTCCGCCCGACCGTCCAGCAGCAATAACCGCCAAGATCTGGTTTTGCCTCCGATCGCCTGAAAGCCAGACAAGGACGTCTCCCCGGATGAACTGGAAATCACTGGAGACCCCATGAAACGTATTACCCGCATACTTGCGGCGATCGCATCGGTCTTTGCTCTCTTCTCCTGTATTCAACACGCGGCTATGGCGTCTGACCCGCCGCTGCACAAAGAAGCAAACGGGCTACCTTTCATGCGCATTACCGTCACTTCAAATGGAAACACCGTGGTGTACATCCTCAACGACAGCGGTGCATCAAGGTCGCTTTACAATCAACTGCCCATGATCGTCGATGTCGAAAACTACGGTGGTATCGAAAAGATCTTCTATCCTCCCGAGAAGTTGAACACCGCAGACACGCCGCTGGCCAAAGGGGCCAATGCCGGCACGTTGGCCTACTATGCCCCATGGGGTGATGTCGTCATGTTCTACGCCAGTTTCGGTTCCGCCGCGGGGCTCTATGAACTGGGCCATGTCGTCTTCGGTCAGGAGCAGATCGAAGAGTTGTCCGGAACCATACGCATCGAGAAAGAGGTCAAATAGCCCGGCACAAGCCAGGACCCATCGAATACGGGTCAAGCACATGACAAAGGCGCTCAACATTTTTCTGGCAGTGATCGCCGTTCCAGGCGCCGGCGGACGGAGATGTCTACGGCACGACGAGTTGTTGCCGTAGGGTTTTGCAATCTGCTGCGCCGAGGCATTGGTCTCCAGGAACTACCTGGACGGTGGCTTCCGCAACTCGGTGGAAACATCGCTTTTTGCCAAGGATGTCAGCTTTCCTGAGGTGGTGTTGAGTGGCCGACGGAAACCAAGCCCAATGCCCCAAACTCAGACCGATCAGGATGGGGTGTACGGCAATACACCAGAGTCCTAAAGGAACCGAGACCGACCAAATCGCCTTCGGGATCACTCAACTCTCCCTTTCGATTATCTGCATCTCCTCATAATGTCATACGGATAAAATTAAATGTCAGACATTTATTGACACTATGTAATACATGAGCTAAGTTGTTATTCACTGAACCATGGGAACAGCACCATGCTCGCCAAGAAAAACCGTATCAGCGGTCGCGATCGCGGCAACCAAGTGGTCGAACAAATCGCCCGGGACCTATTCTCAGGTGCCTACAAACCGGGCGACATGCTTCCAAGGGAGACCGATCTGGCCGAAAGTCTTTCGGTAAGCCGTGCATCGGTACGCAGCGGGCTGCAGACCCTTGTCGCACTGGGGATCATCCGCCGTCAGGCCGGACATGGAACCGTTGTTGAGGAGACCCATAAATGGAACATGCTCGATCCGCTGGTCAGCCGATGGATGATCGAGTACGCCGAGCCCAATCCAAAGTTCTACCGGGATATCTACGACTATCGACGGGCTATCGAGCCCTACGTCTCATCGCTGGCCGCAAGTCGCGCCACCGCGCAAGATCTGGCAGCCATCGAGCATGCCTATAACGGCATGGCGCGTGGCCTGGCCGATGACTCGCCCGAGCAGTTCAGCCAGGCGGACATCGCCTTTCATACCGCGATTTATCGGGCAACCCACAACCTGATCTGGGCCCAGTCCGTCAATATTCTGCGCCCCGCCATCATGCTGGTAATCGAGAAATCCAATAACACAGCGGAAGAGCTAAGTGAGAGCCTGGAGAACCATCGCCGGCTGATGGAGTGCATTCGACTGCGCCAACCGGAGGCTGCCTTCGAAGCTGCGTTGAAGGTCATGCAACGTACGGCGACCGACCTGGGATTTACTCCTTCCCAAACGGACGAAGAATCCATCGCCCTGATAAGGGCAGGAACACTCAGGGCATCAACCGATGCCTAGATTACAACCCCGGATGTTCCATCGCGGATATCTGGATACCCAACCCTAACGGAGGAAAACTTGATGAAACAGCTACGCATTGCAACTCTTATTGCCGGCGCTCTGGGTTTGGCCATGCTCGGCCAGTCCGCTGTGGCGGCCGAGTACCAGTTCAAATTCCAATCCAGCGACCCGGCCGGGAACCCCAACTTCATCCTGCAGCAGGGTTGGACCAAAGTCCTTGCCGAGCGGACTGGAGGCCGTGTCGCGGTTGAGTTGCTGCCCGTCGGGTCTATCGTTCAGCACCAGGAGACGCAGGACGCAATTGCTGCCGGGATTCTCGACGGACATATCACCGACACCTCCTATTTCACCGGTAAGGATGCGGCCTTCGGTTTAATCGCCAACCCGGTCGGTGCCTGGTCCGATCCGGAGCAGATGTTTACATTCATGGAGAAGGGCGGTGGTAAGGAGCTGATGAACGAACTGACAGAGCCTTATGGCCTGCATTTCATCGGAGCGACCACCCCTGGGCTGGAGGCCTTTGTATCCAAAGTGCCGATCGACAGCGTTGCCGACCTGAAGGGTGTGAAGATGCGTGCACCTGAAGGTCTCGTCCAACAGGTCTTTGCCGCAGCCGGCGCGGCACCGGTGAACCTGCCCGGATCCGAAGTGTTCACCGCACTCGACAAGGGGGTAATCGAGGCAGCCGACTATACGGTCTTCTCTACCAACCAGGCACAAGGGCTCAACGACATCGCCCTCCATCCCATCTATCCTGGCTTCCATTCCATGCCCCTGGTCGAAATCTCCATGAACAAGGCGAAGTGGGACGCTCTCCCCGACGACATCAAAAAGGCTTTCGAGGAGACCGTGAAGGAATTCTCCCGCAGCCAGGTGGCCGCATTGGCCGCAAAAGACAAGGAAGCCGTCGCCAAGGCCAAGGCAGGTGGCAAGATCACCGTCCACAACTGGTCGGATGAGGAGCGGGCCAAGTTTCGCGCCATCGCCACCGGCGAGTGGGAGAAGGTTGCCGGACGCAGCGCCAACGCAAAGAAGGTCTACAACGTGCTGACCAACTATCTGAAAGCCGCTGGACTCGTGAAATAGAGCGCGAGCGATATGCCGGTGGCGGTTCAACCGCCGCCGGCCTGTCTCCAGAGACGAGAGGAACCGTCACGATGTCGAACAATGAATCCGAGCATGGACTACAGGACAAGGATGAAAAAGACCGGGCAGTCGCACAGGCGGGCAGACTGGGCTGGCTGATCAACAAAGGGGGGATAGTGTTTGCTGCCGGAATCGTCCTCTCCGCGATGATTCTGATCCAGGAGGTGTTCCTCCGCTATGTGCTGAATGCCCCGACGATATGGGCGCATGAAACAACGATATTTCTGTGCGCGGTGGCCTTCGTCTACGGTGGGCTCTACTGCACTGCGCGAAACGCTCACATTCGCGTGGTGATCATTTACGATCGACTGCACGTTAAGCTGCGCCGGGTGTTCGATGTGGTTATTTCCTTGATCTGCGCCGTGTCCGCGGGTTTTTTTTCCTATGCGGCATGGTTGATGGTCAAACGGGCGGCGTTCGCCCCAGACGGCAGTTTACGTCTCGAGACCTCTGGCAGTGCCTGGAATCCACCGACACCCGCACTACTCAAACTCTTCATGCTCGCGGTGCTCGTCGTGATGACGGTCCAGTTTCTTATTCTGGCCTATCACTACGCACGCGGTGACGTCAGCAAACGTCGGATGATGCCTGGTGAGGGGGATGCGTGATGGAATTCGCCGATTTCATTCCCAATCTCAAGGCACTCGGCATAGAGGGCGGAACGCTCCTGATGTTCGTTATGCTGCTGGTCCTGTTGACGACCGGCATGCCTTTGGCGTTCGTGACCCTGCTGGTTGCGCTGATCTTCGCCCTCGGCTGGTTCGGGCCAGGAGTGGTGCCGCTGATCACCAGCCGCGTCTATTCATTCGTATCCTCCTTTGTGTTCGTTTCGGTGCCCATGTTCGTGTTGATGGCAGCACTGCTGGACCGCTCCGGCATCGCCAAGGATCTGTTCAACGCGATGACGCTGGTGGGTGGACGCATGCGCGGCTCTGTCGCCGTGCAGACCATTTTTGTTGCCGTGGTATTGGCAGCGATGAGCGGTATCGTCGGCGGCGAGATCGTTCTGCTGGGACTGCTGGCGCTGCCACAGATGCTTCGGCTCGGCTACAACCGCAACCTGGCGATCGGTGTGATCTGTGCCGGCGGATCGCTGGGCACGATGGTACCGCCATCGATCGTGCTGATCATTTACGGCCTGACGGCCAACGCATCCATCGGGGAGCTGTTTACCGCGGCGTTTATTCCCGGATTCATGCTTGCATCCTTCTATGTGATCTATGTATTGATTCGCTGTCATCTGAGCCCGGAGCTGGCGCCCGATCCGGAACCGAACAAGATGCCGAGAGCAGAAAAGATTCGCTTGCTCAAAGGGATCATCCTGCCAGTGATGGTCGTGATATTCGTGCTGGGATCGATCTATGGCGGCATCGCCTCCGTCACTGAAGCGTCGGCGGTGGGTGTCCTTGGCGTGCTGCTGTCGACCATCATCCGGCGCGAGTTCAACTTCACCATGCTCAAGGGCGCGGCCCTGCAGACGCTGTCGACCTGCGGCATGATCGTCTGGATCGGTGTTGGTGCCAGCGCCTTGGTGGGTGTGTTCAACCTGATGGGTGGCATTCAATTTGTTTCGAGCCTGATCACCGGAGTATCAGACAATCCCACCATCATCATCCTGTTGATGATGGGGATACTGTTCATCCTGGGTTTGTTCCTTGACTGGGTCGGTATCGCTCTGCTCACCATGCCGATTTTCGTCCCGATCATCACCAACCTTGGCTATGATCCTGTCTGGTTCGGTGTTTTGTTTGCCATGAACATGCAGGTCAGTTTCCTGTCGCCACCTTTCGGACCGGCCGCGTTCTACCTGAAAAGCGTTGCTCCACCGGATATCTCCCTGGGCGATATCTTTAAGTCAGTGTTGCCGTTCATCTGCATACAGATTTTCGCGGTTAGCTTGTTGATAGTTTTCCCAGGGATAACCGGACGCTGATCGAGAAGAGAGATTCGTCATGAAAATCACCAAACTGACCACTTGGCAGGTGCCACCACGCTGGTTGTTCCTCAAGATCGACACCGACGAAGGTTTCGCCGGCTGGGGTGAGCCGGTCATCGAGGGACGCGCGGCGACTGTCGAGGCCGCCGTGCACGAACTCTCCGAAATGCTGATTGGCTGCGATCCACGGCGTGTCGAGGATATCTGGCAGATGCTCTACCGCGGCGGTTTCTATCGCGGTGGACCGATTCTGATGTCGGCCATCGCCGGCATCGACCAGGCACTCTGGGATATCAAGGGTAAGGCTCTCGGCGTGCCGGCCCACGAACTGTTGGGGGGTGCGGTTCGCGATCGCATGCGAATGTACTGTTGGATCGGCGGTGACCGCCCGGGAGACATTGGCCGTCAGGCCAGGGAAGTGGTTGCCAAAGGATTCACCGCCTTCAAAATGAACGGAACCCCGGAACTGGCGATCGTCGATTCCCACACGAAGATCGATGCCGCAGTGGCCCGGGTTGCCGAGGCACGCGACGCTGTAGGCCCTGAGGTTGGCATTGCCATCGACTTCCACGGACGGGTGCACCGGCCCATGGCCAAGGCCCTGTTACGCGAACTGGAACCCTATCATCCGATGTTCGTGGAAGAGCCTGTCCTTCCCGAGCAGCTTCATTGTCTGCCGCAGATTGCGAATGGCTTGGGCTATCCCATCGCCACCGGCGAGCGCCTGCACAGTCGGTTTGCGTTCCGCGACCTGCTGGAAGCGCGGATGGTTGACATCGTACAGCCCGACATCAGTCACTGCGGTGGCCTCACCGAGGCGCGCAAGATCGCGGTAATGGCGGAAGCCTACGATGTCGCCTTGGCCCCCCACTGTCCTTTGGGGCCCCTGACCCTTGCCGCCTCCCTGCAGCTGGATTTTCTGTCCCACAATGCCTTCATCCAGGAGCAGAGTATGGGCATCCACTACAACGTGGATAACGATGTCCTAGACTACCTCGTCGATTCGGCGCCCCTGCGTATCGAGGCCGGCTATGTGGCACTTCTCGAAAAGCCCGGGCTGGGAGTGGAGATCAACGAGGCGTTGGTCATCGAGCGGGCAGGAGCCGGCCACCGGTGGCGCAATCCGTTGTGGCGTCACGAGGACGGGAGTGTGGCGGAGTGGTAAACGCACGCACCGTCTTCGAGCGGATCTTTGCGACGATGCCGCTGGTCGCTATCTTGCGAGGTGTACAGCCGGACGAGGTGGTGTCGCTGGCCGATGAGCTTATGGAGGCTGGGTTCAAGCTCATCGAAGTCCCGCTTAACAGCCCGCATGCGTTCGACAGCATCGGTCGTCTTGTGGCCCATTGTCCGGCGGACGTGTTGGTGGGGGCGGGCACGGTTCTCCAGCCGGACGATGCAACCCGGCTTGGAGACCAGGGCGCCAGGTTGATGGTCACCCCCAATACCGACCCGGCTGTAATAGATGCCGGCAGGGCGGCTGGGCTGGTACCCATGGTCGGTTGCATGACGCCGAGCGAAGCGTTACGGGCGCTCTCCCATGGCGCCGCCGCGCTGAAGGTCTTTCCCGCCAATTGCCTCGCACCTCACTTTGCACGGGACCTCAAGGCTGTACTACCGGACAAGGTGCCGATCGTCGCTGTTGGCGGCATAGGCAAGGCCGAGATGGCACCGTATCGCGCAGGTGGTTATGACGGCTTCGGTTTCGGTGGCAGCCTATACGCCGTTGGACGCAAGCCCTCCAGCGTCGGTTCGATCGCCAGGAATCTTGTGAAAACCTGGTCGGACCTGGTGGAAGGTTGAACGTGGGTAATTCCGTCATCATCGTGGATTGGGGCACAAGCAGTTTTCGCGCCTGGCTGATCGACGAAGAAACCGGTCGCGTCCGTGATTCGATTGCCGAGGGTCGCGGTATGGGAGCCCTGGACACGCGGGAGTTCCCAGCCTACTTCGACGAATGCCTTGGAGCATGGCGCGCCCGGACGATACCGCCACCCGTCTACATGGCGGGCATGGTGGGTGCCGCACAGGGCTGGCAGGAAGCACCTCAGCCTCCGTTGCCGGTCACGATCAGGGAGGTGGCGCGGCAAACCGTGCCGGTATCGGGCGCCGACGATGTCTGGATCGTCCCCGGCGTTAGGGTAGCGGCGGATCCGCCCGATGTTATGCGCGGCGAGGAGGTGCAGATCTTTGGCGCCCTGGCGCTGAGCGGTGGGCAGGACGCGCGTTTTTGTCTGCCCGGCACTCACAGCAAGTGGGCTCATGTGGCGAATGGAGCATTGGTCGATTTTCACACCTCGATGACCGGAGAGGTCTATGCGGTGATGCTCGGCCACTCCATTCTGGGTAGGGGGTTGGAGGAGAGCGCGGGCGAGAATTCAGCCGCTTTTCAGCTTGGTCTGGAGCAGGCAGACCGCTCAGGCGGGTTGTTGCTTCATCTGTTTACCGCGCGTACCCGCGTTCTTTTTGGGGGGCTGCCATTGACCGCGGTGCGCAGTTATCTCTCTGGCTTGCTTATCGGTAGCGAAGTGCGGGCGATGGCAGAGTTAACACCCCCTGACGGCAAGGAGCTGCTGTTGATAAGCGCGACGGCTCTGCGCGAGCCCTACCAGGCCGCCTTGACACGGGCTGGCTACCGTTGCCACTGGATCGACAGTGGTGCAGCGACACTGCGTGGAGTGCGTGAAGTGATCGCTCATCATCGACAGCAGGAAGGGAGGGCAGGTACAGATGTCTGAAGCTGCCGACTCCATCCGCCTCATTGTCGTAATGGGGGTTGCGGGATGCGGCAAATCAACCGTGGGCGCCGCCTTGGCGGGACGACTGGTAAAACCTTTCCTCGATGCCGACGATTTCCATCCGCCGGCGAACGTGGAAAAGATGTCGCATGGCATTCCCCTTACCGACGCCGACCGCTGGCCATGGCTGGATCGATTGGCGGAGGCAATGAGGGACCATGCGGAAACCGCAGGCATGGCCGTAGCCGCTTGTTCCGCTCTGCGCCGCGCCTATCGTGAACGGCTGGTGGCCACTGCCGGCGAGTCGATTCTTTTTGTGTTCCTTCAGGGATCGCGAGAGATCATTGCCAAGCGAATGGCCGCTCGTACCGACCACTTCATGCCCACAGCATTGCTGGCCAGCCAGTTCGCAACTCTGGAACCGCCCGGGAAGGACGAAAATGCTCTGGTCATCGACATTGGTCCCTCGGTTGCCACACTGGCCGAAACTATCCACGCGCGACTCTCGGACTGCGCAGTACATAGGAGCAAGAAGTAATAATGACTGAATACCGTAGCATGGGCGTGATAGGTCTCGGGGTCATGGGGTGCAATTTGGCGCTGAACATGGCGGAAAAAGGCTATCCGGTGGTCACCTTCGACCCATGGGAGGAAGCGCGCTCCAGATTTGCCGGCTTATTGGCAGCGGAGGAGGTGACTCGAATCTCGATCACCCAGTCACCGGTCGAATTGATCGCTGCTTTGCCCGCACCCCGCGCTATCCTCATTATGGTCAAGGCCGGAGAGGTGGTGGACCGGGTCATCGACAGTCTGCTGCCTGGGCTGACCCCCGGCGACATCCTGATCGACGGCGGTAATTCACACTACCTGGACACGGTGCAACGCGAAGACCGCTTAAGAGCACAAGGCTTCCACTTCGTCGGCCTCGGTGTCTCCGGTGGTGAGGAAGGCGCGCGGCATGGTCCCTCCCTGATGGCGGGTGGTGCGTCTGCGGCATACGACTTGGTTCAGCCGGTGCTGGAAGCGATTGCGGCACGCTTCGATGACGCCCCCTGCTGTGCTTTGGTGGGCGCTGACGGAGCGGGGCATTTCGTCAAGATGATCCACAATGGTATCGAATACGGGGTCATGCAGTTGATTGCCGAGGGGTATGTTCTGCTGCGCGACTTGACCGGATTGGGTTATCGGGAGATGGCCAAAGTTTTTCGCCGGTGGAACGAGACCGAGCTCGCTTCCTATTTGATCGAGATCACCGCCGGCATTTTGGCAAAGGAGGACGATCTGGCACCAGGCCCTCTGGTGGAGAAGATCCTGGACAAGGCGGGGCAGAAGGGCACCGGACGCTGGAGTTCCGAGGCCGCCCTGGAACTGGGCATTCCCACGCCGACCATTACCGAGGCAGTGTTCGCCCGCGCCCTGGCCAGCCTCAAGGAGCAGCGCGTAACCGCCGCAAAGGTGCTGTCAGGGCCGGCTGCACACTCGCTGAGCGCCGATCGCGACGCCTCGGTCGAGGCTATACGCCAGGCTTTGTTGGGAACGATACTGGTAACCTACGCACAGGGGCTGGCAGTGGTCGAGGCGACCGGAACGGCTCGCGGCTGGACCATCGAACTGGGCACTGTTGCCGCCATCTGGCGGTCCGGCTGCATCATCCGCGCAGACCTGCTTGACCAGGTGATGCGTGCCTACGGCGGCCCGGAGAAACCAATAAACCTGATGTGTGCCCCAGCCTTTGCCAACCTGCTGGCGACAACCCAGGAGGGCTGGCGGAATATGGTGGCGGCAGCTGTGCAACGAGGCATTCCGGTGCCGGGAATCTCTTCCTCACTGGCGTATTATGATGGCTACCGAAGCCCGAGACTATGGGCCAACCTGATCCAGGCCCAGCGTGACTGTTTTGGCGCCCATACCTATGAGCGCATTGATCGGCCCGGCACATTTCATACTCGATGGTAGTAGTGAACTGTGACTTTTTTCCTGGATATCAAAACTGATCAATACTGCCTTTTGACAGCGCTCAGTGCTTGAGATGAAGTGCCTCGTGCCAATGTGTTGAAGCATTGGCACGCACTGGAGCTGGTCAGTTTCATGCGGCATATTGCATACGCGCATGCGCGAAACGTTTTTCCATGTATGCAGCCTGGCTGGGGATCGGCAGGTCGAGTAAGAAACCGGGCATCGCGATCGCCGTTGGTGATCGAAAACCAGTGGATAGAGCGAATTTAGTTTTGCTACGATGGCGCCCAGATCGAAGTTTTTCCTCCCACCTGCATCTGGAGATCCCATGGAGAATTACGCCATTAGCCGGTATGACGTCCCCGCTCTGGAGAACCTTCCCGATGATATCCGGGAAAGGATCCTTGCTGTACAGGAAAAGGCCGGTTTCGTGCCAAACGTGTTTCTTACACTGACCCACCGCCCCGATGAATTCCGTGCGTTTTTTGCTTACCACGATGCTTTGATGGAGCGAGAAGCGAGTACTTTGTCGGCGGCAGAGAAAGAGATGATTGTCGTCGCCACCAGCGCGGCAAACGGTTGCCAGTATTGTGTGGTGGCGCACGGCGCATTGCTGCGTATCTATTCGAAAGAGAAACTGCTGGCCGACCAGGTGGGTATCAACCATCGTCATGCACCCATTACAGCAAGACAAAAAGCAATGCTCGATTTCGCGATGAAGATCTGTCGCACGCCCGAACTGGTTGAGATATCCGACTATGATTCTCTTTACGGCCAGGGTTTCGACGACGAGGATATTTGGGATATCACGGGTATCGCGGCTTTCTTCGGACTATCGAACCGCATGGCAATCGTCAGCCACATGCAACCCAACGAAGAGTTTTACACCATGGGTCGCATTCCTCGGGAAAAGCGCTAGTAACGGATTGTGCACGGTGGTCGAGCATCAGGACGCTCACCATCGATGCTGCTGAAGTGGTGCGGGATCTCCTACTGTGGGACGTCTTGCCGATGCACAATCAAGATTGCGAACGACTATAATCGAATACGGATCGAGGGGGGGAGGTCACCGTTCATCTATCGCTTCGTCTCATATCCTTGAGGCTGATGCCTCACGATCCCTGGTGTTTAAAAAAGAGAAGGGAAGCTTGGCTCCAGCCTTTGCCTTAGCGCGGTAACGATGTTTTTTGCGCTGTAGTCTGAACAATCAGATGTCCGGTGTGGATCTTTCTTCTGTCCGGGTTCGCTGTAAAACGCAAACAAGCCAATACGAGGAAGCTAACGCTCATGACCGATGCCTACAATCAGCATCTCGACAAGAATCCGGCTAACTACCAACCGCTGACCCCGCTCACATTCCTGCAGCGGGCGGCGAGTGTCTACCCTGACCACACCGCTATCATCCACGGCGAGACACACACCAGCTATAGCGATTTTTATCGACGTAGCAAACTGTTGGCTTCAGCCTTGTCATCCCGCGGAATTGGCAGGAACGATACTGTTTCGGTGATGCTGCCAAACACTCCGGCGATGCTGGAAGCTCACTACGGCGTCCCCATGTGCGGTGCAGTGCTGCATTCCATGAATACCAGGCTCGACGCGAAGATTCTGGCTTTCCAGCTGGACCATGCCGAATCCCGGGTCCTGATTACGGACCGGGAGTTTGCCTCTGTGGTCAAAGAGGCACTGTCCATATGCAACGCCAAACCGTTGGTCATCGATTACGATGACCCTGAGTTTCCGCAGCATGGGGAGCGGCTCGGTGAACTCGATTACGATGAGTTCGTGCAACAGGGTGACGAGGACTACACCTGGTTGATGCCGGATGATGAGTGGGATGCCATTTCGTTGAATTACACTTCCGGCACCACCGGTAACCCCAAGGGTGTGGTTTATCATCACCGCGGCGCATATCTCCTGGCACAGGGCAATGCACTGACCGCTTCCATGCCCAAACATTCCGTGTACCTGTGGACCCTGCCAATGTTTCATTGCAACGGCTGGTGCTTTCCCTGGACACTCTCGGTTGTCTCGGGTACGCATGTCTGCCTGCGCTGGGTACGGCAGAAAACCATGTGGGATTCCTTGGCCGATCATGGTGTGACCCATCTGTGTGGCGCACCAATTGTCATGTCGACGCTGTTGTCGACAGCATCTGAGGAGAAACGTGACCTGCCGCGGCGAGTCGAGTTCCTCACTGCAGCAGCCCCCCCTCCGGAAGCGGTTCTTAGCGCAATGAATGATGCCGGCTTCAATGTCACGCACCTCTATGGCCTGACCGAAACTTATGGACCCGCCGTGGTCAATGATTGGCATGCTGCCTGGAGCGAGCTGCCCAGCGCCGAACAGGCGGCACGCAAGGCGCGTCAGGGCGTTCGTTACCTCCCGCTGGAAGGGCTCTCGGTAAGGGATCCCGCAACCATGGACTGCGTACCCGACGATGGAGAAACCATTGGCGAGGTTATGTTCCGGGGTAATGTCGTCATGAAGGGCTACCTAAAAAACGGCAAGGCCAGCAGCGAAGCTTTTTCCGGAGGCTGGTTTCATTCCGGCGATCTGGGTGTCATGCATGCGGATGGATACATCCAGCTCAAAGATCGTTCCAAGGACATTATTATTTCCGGCGGCGAAAACATCTCATCCATTGAAGTGGAGGATGCTCTCTACAAGCATCCTGATGTCACCGCTGCAGCTGTTGTGGCCATGCCTCATGAAAAATGGGGTGAAACACCCTGTGCCTTTGTAGAGACCACCCCCGACAGTCAGGTCACCGAAGTGGAGTTGGTCGACTGGTGTAAACAGACCTTGGCCGGATTCAAAGTACCCCGGACTATCGTATTTCAGGAGTTACCCAAAACCTCGACGGGTAAGGTGCAGAAGTTCGTGCTCAGGGAGAGGGCCAGGGAGTTGGCCGACTGATCTCTATTGCGGGTGGTTGCGCTTCCCAGTCCCGGTTTCCCGATAGGGCACGTCAGAAAAATTTACGGATTTGTGGTTCCAGGATTGGCGGTGACTCTCCAATTAATTGAATGAAAAAGCCTTTACTTGTTTGGTGCAGTAATTGCAGGAGTTAACAGGGAGTGAGCATGGTCGCGGTAAACAAGGTTCGTACCAAAGGGAGCTAACGATGCATAAACTACACAAACACATGGCGATCGCCGCGATCCTTCTGGCTGCGCTCGTTCTTCCGTCCATTGCCAGTGCGACTGTTATCACTTTTACAGGGAGCGTCGAAGAATTCGGTCCAGGCAACCCCACTGTAGAGAGCGGTTATCGCTATGATGCGCTGAGTGGTACCCTCATTCGCAGCGTCCGCGGCAACCCCAACCCCTCAATAGAGGGCCGCTTTAATACGACGGGAGGCATTCTGCAGATCGTCAGAGACGACCTGGCTGGTGGCCTGTTCACATTCGACGGAGCCGACATCGCCAAGGACAACTTCGGCATCGGGCGATTCATCGTGTTTGCCGGCTACCGTAATGGTGTCTTACAGGCCTCAGAGTCATTTCAGAGTAGCGCTAGCGATCTTGTTTTCACAACGATCTCATCGATCGCGCTATCTGGCGTGCTGATCGACGAACTGCAAATTGGCCTTGAGGCCCTGGATAGCCAATCGGAGATCGTCGATAACGTGGTCTTGACTGCGTCCAGCGTGCCGGAACCCAGCACAATAGCGATGCTGGGTTTGGGCCTGGCGGGATTCGGTTACCGAAAATCGCTAAAAACTTCCTAACCCGCCAATAACCTTCTACTCCCGGGCCCCGCTTCGGCGGGGTTGCTTATGCCCCTCTCCAGCCGCTCTGATCCAGAGCCGCGGGTCTTCTGCGCTCGTTCAGCAGACATTGTCATTTAACCCGGCAGCGTCATCTCGGCGTTGGCAGGCGCCGAACAAACAAAGACCTCGAACGTCTTTTCAGGATTGTTTAGGGACTTCTGCGCTGCAGCACGTGTGTGTCAGCAATGCGTCTATTTCGGTCGTTCCCGTGGCTGGTGAACTGGGAGTTACTCCGATACCTCAAAGACAGCACAGGCTCGTAAGGAGACTTGAATACAGCTGAAAATTCCAGCAATCATAGTCTCTTTGGAAGCTCCCGGTTTGCCGGATAAGATCGGCGAAACCGCGAATAAGCCATCTGTAGGGGGTAACTCATGTCCGACTTTATTGGCAAACTTAAAAGTAAAGGAAAAACGGAGGAGGATATCTACTTTGCCAAACGCGATCGCGAGTTGATCGAGGCACTGCACAAAAAGCGACTTCACAAAGTAGTTAAGTGCGAAGACGATGTCGAGAAAAAGATAATCAAGGAATACGAGCAACGGTTCGTGAAGATCACCAAAAAGAACAAGAAAAAACCAAAGCGATTGCTGAGAGCATGCAAGAAGTTGATCACCGAGATCATGGAAAGGTGCTCAGCCAGACATCAATAAGTATTTTATCTGCTGCTAACGACCGCTTTATGGATTCCTGGCTTTGTTACTGTCCCCGGTCAGAATCCACAAAGCGTTTGCAGCAGAGAATCCCGTAATTTCCATCGGAAGTCCGATCATGGCCGAAAGGCGTGCTTACCGATGCCCAACCCCCTAAGCCGGGACTATGCTGCCGAGGAAGAACGTGGGTGCAGCACTGATGCAGGCATTGCGAGTAGAGCGACTCGGGTACGCTGGACAATAGACCCGCCCGACTAATTTTTATGGCGCGCCCGGAAGGATGACTCGCGCTTCGCGCTCGAGCTGCGGACCTCCGGTCCTTGTCGAACCGCCTGTTTGATGTCGGAGGTTCGAATGTGCTCGACCGAAGTGCAGTGTAGTTCTTGAGGTGTGTGCTACGTTCGAGAAATGGCGCGCCCGGAAGGATTCGANNNCCTGGTTCGTAGCCAGGTACTCTATCCAACTGAGCTACGGGCGCTCAAGAGAAGCGCGAATTCTGCTGATTTCTGCACAGCTTGTCAACACCGCCCGCTGAGTCGGCTTGTGGGGGAATCCCGTTTGCGGGTCTGGTCTGCCGCCGCAGGGGCGGTTGCGGCGACGGGCGGTCATTCCCACCCCCCGCGATTAAAGTAAACCGGGCTCAGGGCGACACTGTTACCAAGGCCTGTTAGGGGCTAACAGAATAACAGCCAGGATCCATCATGCCGTGCTCTGCAGTATGTCGCAGCCCCACTCCTGACACGCCGGTCTCCAATGCCCATGATTTGTCGACTGTTCCCTCTCTTCCGGTCCGTACCTTTGCCGAGTTGATCCGCCGCTCTATCGTGGTGCTGACGACGCTCCTGTTGGCGGTGACGATTTTGCTGCCCGCTTCCGCCACTTCGACCGAGGAACTGCGGCGGCTGCATGATCTGCTGGACAGGGAGACGTTGCGGTTGCTGGATGCCGTCGACACCAATGTGCGCGAAGAGATGCGCCGACGCGAGTCGGAGGTACGCCGGGAGATGGAGGGCGACGGTGCCCTGGAAGGATCCGCCGGCTCAGCGCAGGTGCCTTACCGGGTGGAGGCGGAACGCAGGAAACTGCTTGACCGCGTCAACTTCTGGGCACGCGGCAGCATCGGATTCATCAACGAGCTGACGCGCGAGGAGATCGCCGAGACGCTGACCCGGGCCACGGTGATCGCCAAGGCCTATGGTCTGGATGTCGACAGGCTGAATCGTCTCTACGAGCTCGGCAAGAAGCTGATTCGGGAGGGCGACTTCGAACTGCCGGAGCGTCCGCCGCCCGACAAGGACGACAGCCTCTCCCATTATTTCTCCGATCTCTTCACCTGGTCGCACAACCGCGAACTGGAGATCAGTGAGTACCGTGCGCGCAACCAGGAGTACCGCGTCGGTCTGTTCAAACGCACCACGCTCGCTTACATGCGGGCACTGCTGTCGGCCGGCGAACCCAACCCCAGATGCGCGCTGAAGGCACCGTCGAAGGTGACCCGCCTCAACGGCCACGAGGTCCAGCTGATCGGTTGTCCCGATCCAGTGGTCGATCAGTTCCGTCGCTATATCGACGCCATCCGTAAGATTCAGTCGGCCGATGCCGATGCCTTCCTGGCGCAAAGCGAGGAGATCGTCGGGCAGCAGCAGTTGGCCGCCGACCTGATGTCCGTGGTGCCCCTGCTGGGCGAGGCGATCGACATCCACAGCCTGTGGGAAGGCGAGGATCTCGCGGGCAACTGCCTCAGTCGTTTCGAGAAGGGGCTGACCGCGATCTTTCTGGCGGTGCCGATTGTCGGTCCCACCATTGTCGAGCAGGTGGTCAAGCGGTCGCCGGCCGCCGCCGAGGGCGTGCAGAAGCTGACTCTGTTCCTGGACGCGACCGGGGAGTGGATGGGAGATCTGACCGAAGGTGTGGCAACGCGCTGGGGCGTCTCCGCGCCGATGGTCGCCGAACTTTGGCAGACGATTCGCAATATCGATCTGCAGATCGAACTGTCACCCGGTCTCAGTGAGAGCACGCGGCGTCAACTGCTGGAACGGCTGGACAATACCGAGTTCCTGAACGATTTCATGCGACGCACGGCGCGCGGCATGGCGTCGCTGAACGATGCCCCCGAGCAGATACTGCGGCGCGCCAGGGCACGCGCAAAGAACACGCTCGACGCTATGTTGAATCGTTTGCAGGGACCGCGTGCGGCACGCATCGACGCTTCCGGTATGGTTCCCACGCACGCCTCCGCTTTCGAGAGGCTCTCCAAGGCGCGCGACGAGATCTACCTGATGCGTGGCGTCAACCCCGACACCCGACGACTGCTGGAGCAGGATTTCAGTACCAAGGGGATGAACATCAAGGGCAAGAGCTCGGATTGGGGGCCGCATGCGGCGCTGATTCCGGTCGATCAGAAATTCAGCAAGCTGGGCAACCCCCGGCTGCAGATTGATGAGAAACAGGCCGCGAAGATCGTCGAGTTCCACGGAAAACTGGAGAAGTGCCTGCAGAAGGGGGAGTGTCTGAAGACCGATGCGGTCATGCCGGATGGCACGCGGATCATGGTCGTGGAGAATCCCAACCTGGGTCAGGAGATGCCGGTCACCTTAAAGGACGGCGGTTATTTCGACTTCGAAGGTAATCCGATAGAGCTGGCACCTGAAGTTCAGCCACGCCCGATGGAGGTGGTGGCCGTGCGCAACGACAGCGGCGAGCTGGTGCCGGTCACCGCGGACTACGATCTGCTTGCCTTCGGCTTCCAGGGCGAGGGTTCCAGGTCGATGGGTTTCCACGAGACGCTGGGCAACATCGGTGAACGCGAAACGGAGGCGCTGAACCAGCTCAACGCGGCCGGCAGCCTGGCCGGCTACAAGGGGGGCAAGCTGTCGCATCACGGTGCCGAGAACGTCAATCCTTTTACGCCGGGCGCGCTGGGTCTGGGTCCGAACGATGACAAGCTGGTGACCGCGCTCGATCCGCAACTCGGCGTCGTCTCGATCCCGGTCTGCGATGCCAAATGCATGCAGCAGTGGTGCGACAGCACGCGAGCCTGCGGCGGCCTCAAAGTGTGCGGCGACTCGCCGCGGCCCCCCTGCATTCCCCTAGACCCCGATCGCCTGCTGAAGGACTACTTCCACGAGCGCCGGCTGGCCGGCTACAACCTCACACCGAACTCGCGCTGGCACTGGGGCGACTACAATCCGCTCGGCGGCTGGACCGTCCAGGGCTTTCTGCGCAAGGGGATCAGCGGTCAACTCACGATAGCCGAACGTCAGCTGGTACGCCCCGCGATCTATGAAACAGCGAAGCAGGCGATCATAGAAGGGGTCAAGAAGGGGGGCAGCTATCTGTTCGCCTGCGCCAAGGATCCCAAGAGGCCGATGCGATGAGCGACGCGGCTCTGAAAATGCTGGCTGTTCTGCTGTTGGGCATCGCGTTCACCGCTCCGGTCAGCGCGCAGCAGGTCGATGCAGACACCGCCGGGCAACAGCAGCTGGCAGATGAGTACCGGGAGCTGGAGCGCGAACTGGAACGGTTGGCGCAGCAGCTGCCGAGCGTCCTCGCGCCCGCAACTGAGCTGGAAGAGAAGCGGCGCTATGTCGACTCCGTACTGCAGCTGCGCGAGCGCCTGCAGCGGCTCGAGACGGAGATAACCGAGCAACGGCGCAGCGACGCGCAGGACAAAACCGTCGCCGACGAAGCGCCATCGTTCGTATTGACCGGGATCTCCTACATCGGTGATGGCGAGCATCGTGCAGATTCGCTCGGTTACCTGAGACGTACCGAGCATGCCGCCGCGGTCGAACTCGAGGCGGTCTACTGCGAGCAGTGCCCGCAACGGATCGGGCTGGGTGAATCGGCCCGGTTTGCGGCGCGCAACCGAATCCGCATGGATCTCCCGGCCTACGATTGCGGCAACGTGAGCACGGAATCCTTGCCTCGTATACCGCTGATCAACATGGAGGCGTTCTTCGGTCGGGCTGCGGCCGAGGGTGCGGCGCTGCAGCAGCCGGATTGTGGTGAAGGGGATAGGTCCGCGTCTGCGAGCACTGTGTCGGAGCCGCCCCCGGGTATTACGCTGCAGGGAGGGGTCGCGCTGGCGGCTGCTCTGGAGTCGGCCGGCAGTGCGGCGCGCGGCGATTCGGGTACCGTCTATTTTTACGACAGCCATTTCTCCAGTGACGGGACACTTGGGGCCGCTGCCCGGCAGCAGGGTGAACGGCAGATCGACTACCGGAGGGATGACGAGGGCCGGCAGCGGCTCGCCGAAGACGCCCGATTCAACGTGCGGGTGGGCGACATGGTGCTGAGTTATCGCCTGCAGCTGGATGGCGATCCTCCCGCGCTGCAGCCGGTTCCCTTCCAACTGCCGCCCGAGTTCGGCGCGCCCGCGCTGGATGCGGTAACCGTGACCACCTCGTCGCTGGACGAACTGATGGCAGCGGCGGCTGGAGCCTTGGACGATTGCGACTTTGAGGGTATGCGCGCTCTGCAACCGCAGCTCGAGTTGCTGCAGCCACTGCCGGAAGAAGCTGGGACGCTGCTGGCGGTGCTGCAGCGTGAGGCCGAGGCGGACGATGCATTCGCCGCCGCGCGTGAGCACTACCTGAAGGGTGATCTCGATGCCGCCGAACAGCAGCTGGAACGTGCCGATGCGTCACGCTGTGAGTCGCGTGGTGCGCAGATCGTGCAACGGCGAGCGAAACTGGAGCGGCTGCGCGAGGTACTGCAACGAACCGGGCGGTTGGCCCGCAGCTGCGACTATGAGGCAGCGGTCGACTGGGTGGTGCGGCTGCGCGGTCGCAAGCATCCGCTGCTGCGGCATGCCAGGGAGCAGCTGGAACGACTGGTCGAGGCGTTGACGCCGTACCGGGAGGCGAAGACGGCCTATGCGGAGGGAAGGCTGGACGACGCTGAAACGCTGCTGAACAAGGTGGACGTGCGAGCCTGCGACGGTTTGCAGCAACGCGTGGTGCAAGGGCGCGAGAAGATCAATCGCATGCGCGGCGTGCTTGAAGAGGTGGCGCAAGCGCTCCAGGAGTGCGATCTGCAGCGCGGACGGGTGCTGCTCGAAAAAACCGAACAGAGCAAGCACCCGCTGCTGCACGAGGCGAGCGGGCAGTTGCGCGGCATGGTCGCGGCCGCTGAGGCGTTCGACAATGCCAGACGTGCCTACCTGGAGGGCGAGCTTGACAGCGCCGAGGGCTATCTGGATGCAGCCGAGCAATCACGCTGCGTGGGATACGGAGAGCGCATTGCCGAGCGTAGGCAGAAGATATCCCGCCTGCGCGGCGTGCTGGAGCAGGTCGATGCTGCCGTTGCCGCTTGCGACTTCGAACGAGCAACCTCATTGCACGCCAAGTTGAAGGAGAGCAAGCTCAAACCTTTGCAGTCGGCGGTCGTCAGGCTCGACCGGCTGCTGCGCGCCAAACGGCTCAGCGACGCTTCCCGTCCGGCCTATTTCGAGGGTGACCTGGAGCTCGCAACCGGTAATCTGGACGGGGCACTGTCCGAACTCGATCATCTTGGCGCCGCGAGCTGCCCAGGGTTGCGCAGCAAGATAGCCGACCGCTTTCGCAAGATATCCGGATTGCGCAGTGCCCTGGCGGCCGCCGACACGGCAATACGCGCTTGCGATCGCAACGCCATCCGCAAGACCGCGGGGCAGCTTGCCGACCACAGTCACAAACTCACCCGCCTCAAGGTGACCGAACTGAACCAAGCGCTGGAGCGCTGTGAAGCGCGCACTAAACCCCCGGTCGTCACCGAGCGGAAACGGCCGTCGGAGCGGGCGCCGGCAGCGATCACGGAGCAGCAGGCTAAACGTAATTGCCGCGACAAGTACGGCGAGGGCGCGACAGCCTCGTTGAAACCGGAAGGCGGCTATCGCTGCGGCTGTGCGGATGATTACATGAAAAACCGCGCCGGCGACGGTTGCCGCGCCGAGGCGCTGGTGCGTCGGGAAGGCAGAAGCTTCTGCGCCGGTCAGCTGCGCAATGGCGTCCTCGAGCGTGTGGTCGCAGACGGCGACTACCGCTGCGGCTGCCCGGATGGCACCACCTACATCGAGTGGAACGACAGCTGTCTGAGCGGGGAGCAGATTGCCGCACACGGCCGTTCGGTCTGTGCGCAGAGCGGCAAGCGGCTGGCACTGGTGAGGGAATACGACAACTACGTCTGCTGTCCTTCGGACATGCCCTATTACGAGGAATCCTCCAACCGCTGCTTCAGCGAGAGCCTGTCGCAGCGACAGGCGCAGCAGCAGAGAGAACAGAGCGTCAAAGATGCGGAGGAGGTGATGCAGGGACTGACAGATCTGATCACCATCATGCAAGGGGGTAAGGGTGGCGGTACCACACGCATACCCGGGCGCTCGGCAGGGGGAGGCTCCTCCGGAGGCGGAGGAAGCAGCTCTCAGTGCCAGAGTCTGTCAAACGATCTCGAACGCAACGGCAGGGAGACGCAGTCCGCGGCCAGCGGGTACAGCGGACAGAAGAGCGTCGCCTGCCGGCTCCACGACCTTGCCCGGGAGCAGCAGCAGATCATCAGCCGTATGAAGCGGGCCGGCTGCCCGGGCGCATCGTCGATCCCGCAGACACAGATACCGTACAACCCCAATTGCAGGTAGGCTGTCGGTGTCCGGCGTCCGTCCGAGGGAGAAAGGAGTCAATGCTTCCTGATCTCATTTTCAACAGAACCGCAATTTCCGGAAACAACTTCAAGTCATGATTTTACAGAACAGTCGATCGAGAATTTGCAGGCCGGCAAGGGTTTTGTGTACAGCGTTTATGTTGGCCGGTGCGCTGCCGTTCAGTCAGGCGTCAGCGGTGTGCGAGGTACCGAAGAAGAACGAGATATGTATCGATCAGGAGCGCGAGCGGATGCGCGGGTACCGACCCGACCGTCTCTTGCCGCCGCTCGAGGTCGACGTCCGATACGGACGCAAGGATGTCTCCGGATTGCTGGGTGAGAGCGAGTACGCCCCCGACAATGTGCCCGATCTCTTTCGTCAGCGTATCGTCTCGGAGTTCGCCGCGCTTGGGCTGTTCGAAGATGTACGGGAATCCATCGGCACCGCTCCGGTGCGCGCGGGTGCTTACCGCCTCTCGCTGGTACTCGAGCCGATGATGAAGCTGACGAAGGAGTCCGAGCTCGTCGGTGTCGGCACCGCGGGACTTTTCGCCTTACTGGGCGGCGAACTGACCACCCGTTTCGAATTGACGCTCCGTTCGGCGTTGCGACGGGATGCGGGTCGTGAATTCGCGCGGGACGGTTACGCGCTCTCCGGCATGACCACCTCCACGCTCTACGAGGAGCAGAGGAATATCGGCCGCTCCTGGCAGACGGCGTTGGAGTTCGCGCTGCCGCACCTTTTCAATTTCGCGGTATCGGAGATCGACAGGGTCGTTGCGAAGCCGCGTGCGGTCGAAGCGAGGGGCGAACCTCGCTCCGGCTCCGGGGGGAGCGTGCTGCCGCCGCCCCGGATACCCGCACGCGTTGTCCCGGTTGATACCGAACGGCCGGCACCGGAGAGCGTGCAGCCGGAGAGGCGGCTGGTACGGGATATCCAGCGTCACCTCAGTCTGCAGGGGTATGCGCCGGGACCGGTCGACGGTTTGATGGGCAGCCGAACACGCCAGGCGATAAGGAGATTTCAGTCGGACTCGGAACTGGAGGCGGACGGCGTCCCCAGTGTGGCGCTGCTGAACCGTTTGCGTGGGTTGCCATCGCCCACGGCCAACGCGCAACCGACGGAGCGTCGGGCAGCACCGCGCAGCCAGGCGCCGGAACCGGTCAGGCAGCTGCCCAAGACCGATCCGTTGCTTGATGATCTGGAGGCGCTGGACGACTTCTGAATCGGTTGCGGCACGACGTCACTAAAGCAGTGCCACGCTCTTGATCTGCGCGTAGACCCGGTCACCCGGCTCCAGCGACAGACGGTGCTGCGACTTCTGCGTGATCCGCGCGAGTACAGGTACGCCGCCGATATCCAGCCTGATCACCATACGCCCGCGCCCGTGGGCCTGCATCTGGACGATACGCGCGGGCAGGATGTTAAGGATGCTGGTCGGGCCGGGCGGTTCCAGTGCCAGACTCACATCCTTGGCGTGGATGCGGATGCGGATTCCGCTGCCGACCGGCTGGTCGATTGCGGCCACTGTCAGTTCGCCGCCGGCAAAGCCGACCCGGCTGAGGTGAAACGCCTCGTCGTGGGAGAGTATCTCCGCATCGATCACCGCGCCGGCATCGTCATCGCGGGAGATCGGCAGGTCGATGCGCGCCAGCAGCGTTGCCAGCGGACCCTGCGCGATCAGCTTGCCGTGTTCGATCAGCAGCAGATGATCGGCAATGCGCACCATCTCGTCGGGATCATGGGTGACGTAGACGATCGGAGTGCTGGTGTTGCGGTGCAGGCGTTCCAGATAGGGGAGGATCTCCTTTTTGTGTCCCCGGTCGAGCGAGGCCATGGGCTCGTCCATCAGCAACAGGCGGGGGTTGTTGAGCAGCGCGCGGCCGATGGCGACGCGCTGTTTCTCACCTCCGGAGAGCTGGTGCGGATAGCGTCTCAGCAGCGGATCCAGCGCCAGCAGTTCGACCACGTTGGAGAGCGTTGCGGAACGCTCCTGCATCGGGGTACGCCGGTAGCCATAGGCGAGATTCTCCCGTACACGCAGGTGCGGGAAGAGCCCGCCCTCCTGGAAGACGTAGCCGATGCCGCGTCTCTCCGGCGGCAGAAAAAGCTCTCGCTGCGAGTCGTGCCAGAGCTCCTCGCCGACCCGCAGATAGGCCGACTCAGGGCGCTCCAATCCGGCGATGCAGCGTAGCAGGCTGGTCTTGCCGGACCCTGAGCGGCCGAACAGCGCGGTCACCCCCTGCGCAGGAATGGAGGCCGAAACCTGCAGCGGGAATTCACCCAGCGGCAGTTCGAAGCGAAACGTGATATCCGTCAAGCGCCGCTCTCCCGATCGTGCCGCCGCTGGTTCATGCGATAGACCAGGAACAGCACCACGAAGGAGAAGAGCAGCAGCGCCGCCGAGAGCCAGTGCGCCGAGCCGTACTCCAGCGCCTCGACATGATCGTAGATCGCGATCGAGAGCACCTGTGTCTCGCCGGGGATATTGCCGCCGATCATCAGCACCACGCCGAACTCACCCAGCGTATGCGCGAAGCCGAGTGTGGCGGCGGTGATGAAACCGGGCCGCGCCAGCGGCAACACCACCGTGATGAAGCGGTCGACCGGTGACGCGCGCAGCGTCGCGGCGGCCTCCAGCGTAAGCTCGCTGATGCCGGCAAAGGCGTTCTGCAGCGGTTGCACCACGAAAGGCAGCGAATAGAGCACCGAGCCGACCACCAACCCGCTGAACGTGAATGCCAGGGCGCTGCCTCCTATCGCCTCGAACGCCCCGCCGATCGGACCGTGCGGTCCCAGCGCCACCAGCAGATAGAAGCCCAGCACCGTCGGCGGCAGCACCAGCGGCAACGCCACCACCGTCTCCAGCAGAAACTTGAAGCGCCAGCGGGTACGCGCCAGCCACCAGGCGAGCGGAGTACCCAGCAGCAACAGAATCATCGTGGTGACGGCGGCCAGTTTGAGCGTCACCAGTATCGCCGCGAAATCGGAATCAGTAAGCATCGCGCCCATTGTAGCCGAACGCCTGCAGCAGGCGTTTTGCTTGCTCGGATCGCAGGAAAGCGAAAAAGTCCCGCGCGGCTTCGCTCTCGCGCAACAGCACCGCCTGCTGTTCGATCGGATCGTAGAGATGTTCGGGCACCAGCCAGAAGGAGCCGGGGATCTCCTCGCCCGGTCGTCGCACCTGGGAGAGGGCGATTAAGCCGAGCTCGGCGTTGCCGCTGGCGACGAACTGAAAGGTCTGGCCGATGTTCTCGCCGCGCACCAGGCGTCCCGCCAGCGCCTTGGCCAACTCCAGGCGCTCGAGCGTCTGCCAACCGGCGCGCCCGTAAGGGGCGAGTCTGGGGTTGCCGATCGCAAGATGGCGGAAGGTGCCGTTTTGCAGGACCTTGCCCTCTGGATCGATCAGCTCGCTGTCTGGACTCCACAACAACAGCCGTCCCTGCGCGTAGGTGAAACGGCTGCCCGGCAGCGCCAGCCCCTGCTGCTCGAGCAGGCGTGGGCGGTCGCTGTCGGCGGCGAGAAAGGCGTCGAACGGCGCGCCGTTGCGAATCTGGGCGTAGTGTTTTCCGGTTGCGCCGGGGCTGAGCAGCACCCGGTGTCCGCTTTCGTTCTGGAATCGCTCGACGAGTTGCTTCGCAGTCTGCGAGAAATTGCTGGCGACGGCCACCCGCAGCGTGGCCGCGCCGGCGTTCCCCGCGGTCGCCAACAGCAGGGTCAGTATCAGGAGCAGTTGCCGCATGCGGAGAGTCTGAATATAGGGAAGGGGGTCCGGTGCGGCTGATCACAACCCAGTTGCAGGAGAAATGCAAGAGTGGTTCGGAGCAGGGCGCCTGGCGCCGGCGCGACGCCGTCAGGCGTTCGCCAGCGCTGCCGAAGCTCGGCTGCCATAAGGATTTGCCGTGCTGCACAATGAAGCATATAAGGCTGTACTTATCCTAACAATAAGAATAATTGAATTTACTTTATGAGCACCGCCTCTATACTGCGGTGGCACTTGTCGGGGCGGTTCAGGTTCTCACCTCAACCTTTCTGTGCATGTATTCAATGGAACGAACGGGAAGAGCGGGTTCAATGCTTCCCTGACCGAACTGCAAACTCATCCCTTTGGGAGGATATTAGATGGCCAAGAAATACGATGCGGGCGTTAAAGAGTACCGTGAAACATACTGGATGCCCGAATACACGCCGAAGGATACCGATATCCTGGCGTGCTTCAAAGTAACTCCGCAGCCTGGCGTACCGCGCGAGGAAGTTGCCGCAGCCGTTGCCGCCGAGTCCTCGACCGGTACCTGGACCACCGTCTGGACCGATCTGCTGACCGACCTGGACTACTATAAGGGCCGCGCCTACGCCATCGAAGACGTACCCGGCGACGACACCTGCTTCTACGCCTTCGTCGCCTACCCGNNACCCGATCGACCTGTTCGAAGAGGGCTCCGTGGTCAACGTCATGACCTCCCTGGTCGGTAACGTATTCGGCTTCAAGGCGCTGCGCGCCCTGCGCCTCGAAGATATCCGCTTCCCGGTCGCCTACGTCATGACCTGCAACGGTCCGCCGCAGGGTATCCAGGTCGAGCGCGATCTGCTCAACAAGTACGGCCGTCCGCTGCTGGGCTGCACCATCAAGCCGAAGCTGGGCCTCTCGGCCAAGAACTACGGCCGTGCCTGCTACGAGGGACTGCGCGGTGGTCTGGATTTCACCAAGGATGACGAGAACGTCAACTCCCAGCCGTTCATGCGCTGGCGTGATCGCTTCGAGTTCGTCGGCGAGGCCATCCAGAAGGCGCAGCAGGAGACCGGCGAGAAGAAGGGTCACTACCTGAACGTCACTGCGGCGACCCCGGAAGACATGTACGAGCGTGCCGAATTCGCCAAGGAAGTCGGCTCCCCGATCATCATGCATGACTTCCTGACCGGCGGTTTCACCGCCAATACCGGTCTCGCCAAGTGGTGTCGCAAGAACGGCATGCTGCTGCACATCCACCGCGCCATGCACGCCGTCATCGA
>JAGRGU010000060.1:28428-28639 GCA_020445335.1 Gammaproteobacteria bacterium | reverse complement strand
CGCTGCAACCCGCGGTTGAGCGGATTAGCTTATTTGGTTTAGTGCCGCTACGCGACGGTTCTGTTTGAATGTGGGTTCCCGCACCCACGGGCGGGTCCATTTCTTTTGCGTGCCCAAAAGAAATGAACGAAAGAAAAGGGCACCCCGCTCTCCCGCCCTGCGGGTTCCCTGCGATGCTCGTCCACCCCGGCGGGAGCGGAACTCGCTGCGC
>JAGRGU010000060.1:7177-28392 GCA_020445335.1 Gammaproteobacteria bacterium | reverse complement strand
GCTTCTCGGCGGGACAGAGGGGATCGGACCCGGCGGAGTTGCCACCGGTGCGGCAGTGGGACAGCTTTGTAAGGGATACACCGCCACCCCTCGCGACTCAACTGTCACCGAGCAACGCAGTAAAACAGGGAGCAGAAGCGCGGCTGTTCGAGCGCAGCGAGTTCCGCGCTTCCCCTGTTTTGCGAGTAGCGCAGGGCACCCGCAGGGTGACAGTTCGGAGCAGATGGTTTTGGTAACTTTTGCCGAAACAAAAGTCACCCGGCCTGCGGGCCGGGACCCGCATCCAAATAACCTGCCGCGTAGCGGCACAACACCAAAACATGCAGATCTGTTCAACCGTGGCTGCGGGAACTCCCTAAAATCAAAGAGAACGCCGCACAGCTAAAAAACTCGATCATGCGCCGTCATGATCCCATCTCACTCGAACTCCAGCAGCGGTTCCGATTTCTGATAGACGCTGGTGATGCGCGTACCGTTCCAGACATAAGTTAGGTGAGGTCCGCTGACCGGCAGCGATACTGCCGGGGGACGCAGCACGGCGATGCAGTCGCCGCCTTTGTGGCGGACGCTGTTGAAGACGATGCCCCAGGCGTCCGGCTCATGTTGCAGCAGCCTCCTGGCGAACTGTTGCGCGAGCGGGTAGTTGGCCGGATCGGGATCGTGCAGCGGGGCATAATCCTCCCCACGTACGTCATACAGCGGCTTTTTCACCTGACCTATGTAGGCACGCATGTCGAACTCCTGCGGCAGCAGTGTGCGCTCGACGGCGTCGCGTTGGCGGTGGAAAACGGTTTCGTGGACCGCCGTCTGCAACGTGCGGGCGGCGTAGTAGATGCCGAATGCACCGTCGCTGAAACGGCTGGGGAAACCGCTGTGGGTGAATGCCGCCATCACCACACTGGCGTTGGGTCCCGACAGCATATCTTCAGGGCGCACCCTCTGCAGGTCGCCGCTCTGCTGGCGTAGTCGCGGGTTGACGCGCGCCTGCAGTGCCCACAGTGCACGCTTGGCAGTCTCATCCAGATCGAGTCGCTCGAACAGGTCGATTGGCGGATAACGGCTGGAGATGATGCGATGCTGCTTCTGCCAGCGCAGCCGGCTCTGAACGGGCAGTTGAAAGCTCATGCGCCGCCACGCAGGCCGTTTAGATAGCGGTGGATATCGGCCATGGCGACGATGCCGCCGGAGAGCAGATATTCCATCGGGCTGCCTCTGCCCCAGATCATCTCGCCGCTGCCGGGGTTGTTCAGCCAGCGCAGACAGTTTGCGGGGGAGTAGAGAATGTTCAACGTCGCGTAGATGCCGCTGACGTAGGCCAGACGATCAAGCTCGTCGTCTGAGAGCGACGCTGCCTTGCCGGCCTTGAACAGGTAGAAACGGCTGCGCCCCGGATTTCCCAGCAGCAGCCGCTGTTGCTCGGCACTCAACGACCACTCGGCGGTGATGGCGAAGAACGCCTGCAATCCGGCTCTGCCCATCTCCAGTCGGGTCGGCTCCTGCGGTTCGGTTCCGAGCTGCTCTTCGCTGTCCGCCGGCAACCCCATGTTACACTCCCCTTCAAAGTCCAGATATGTACACTAGTAAAATTATCGTCCGAATTCGGAATTTATGCAATTCCCGATCGATGCTGCTGACGGGCTCAACCGGTTGGCGACTCGGCGAATCGCAGGCAGGTATCGAGCATCGCCTGCGCCGAGTTGGAGAGCGTATGGCCATGGTGGTAGACCACCCCCAGCCGTCGTGTCAGGCGGATGTCGCCTAGCGGAAGTATCCGCAGGTCGCCGTCCCCGGTCATCGTCTTCGGCAGCAGACTCCAGCCCAGTCCGATGGAGGCGAGCATCTTCAACGTCTCGAGGTAGTTTGTGGTCATGCCGATCTGCAGCCGCAGCTGGGTCGGCTTAAGCGCCCGCTCGAGGATTTCGCGGGTATAGGTTCCCCATGAGGCGAGCAGCGCCGGATAGCGCACCAAATCCTCGGGCGTGACCCGAGACAGCTTGGTCAGGGGGTGGTCCTCGGCGGCGACGAAGCAGAGGTGGTCACGCCATATCTCGCGCAGCCGTAGCGTGGCGGCGGGATTCGGCGGCAGCGTGACGATGGCCAGTTCCAGGCTGCCCTGCTCGACGGCCAGGCAGGCCTCTTCGGAATCCATGAAGCGGATGTCCAGCTTCACCCGTCCGTAAGCCTGATTGTAGGCTTTGAGCACCGGCGGCAGACGCCGCAGGCCGATATGGTGGCTGGTGGCCATCGTCAGCGTGCCGGCCACTTCGCCGTCCAGCTCGGAGACGCTACGCTGCAGATCCTCGACCTCGCGCAGGATACGGCTGGCGCGATCCCGCAGATGGCGCCCTGTTTCGGTCAGACTGACGCTGCGGCCGATGCGATCGAACAGGCGCGTCGCCAGTTTCTCCTCGAGCGAGGCGATGCGCTTGCTGACTGCGGGCTGGGTGATGAAGAGCTGATCTGCGGCACGCGAAAAGGAGCCACTCTCGGCAACGGCGATAAAGGCTTTGAGATCATTGAGTTCCACTTCTCATATTCTATATTGGAATTCTGAATATGAAAAAGATGAATTTGTTTTATATAAGGCTGGCGCCTATTCTTAACGCTCCACAGAGAGGCAGGCAACGGTTATGAGCGCGAAAACACTCTATGACAAGCTTTGGGAGGCGCATCTGGTACGGACCGACGAGGACGGCACCGCGCTTCTTTATATCGATCGGCACCTGGTGCACGAGGTGACTTCACCGCAGGCTTTCGAGGGGCTGCGCCTGGCCGAACGCAAGCCCTGGCGTGCCGGCGCCGTGATTGCGACCCCTGACCACAATGTGCCCACTACCAATCGCGCGGTCGGAATCTCGGATCCGATCGCCAGAGTGCAGGTGGAGACGCTCGACAACAACTGCAGCGAATTCGGCATCACTGAATATGGTATGAACGATGCGCGACAGGGGGTTGTGCACGTGATGGGGCCGGAGCAGGGGCTGATCCTGCCGGGCATGACCGTAGTCTGCGGTGATTCGCACACTTCGACCCACGGCGCATTGGGGGCGCTCGCTTTCGGCATCGGCACCTCCGAGGTGGAGCATGTCCTGGCGACCCAGTGTCTGATCCAGAAAAAGTCGAAGAGCATGCGTATCAACGTCGACGGTGAGCTGGGCAGAGGGGTGACCGCCAAGGATGTGGTGCTGGCGATCATCGGCAAGATCGGTACCGCAGGAGGTACCGGTTACGTGATCGAATTCGCCGGCAGCGCCATCCGTGATCTGAGCATGGAGGGGCGCATGACGGTCTGCAACATGACGATCGAGGCGGGCGCGCGCGCCGGTATCGTGGCGGTGGATCAGAAGACCATCGACTACGTCGAGGGCAGACCAAACGCCCCTGTCGGGGCGCAGTGGGATGCCGCGGTCGAGCGTTGGCGGACGCTGCAGAGCGACCCGGGGGCGGTTTTCGACCGTGAACTCCATATCGACGCTGCCTCCATCGCCCCGCAGGTGACCTGGGGAACCTCGCCGGAGATGGTGGTGCCGGTCGTCGCCCGGGTACCGGATCCGGCACTGGAGCGAGATGCCACGCGCGCCGACGGCATGCGCCGCGCACTCGAATACATGGGACTCGAGGCGGGTACCCCGATCAGCGAGATCTCGGTCGACATCGTCTTCATCGGCTCCTGCACCAACGGCCGCATCGAAGATCTGCGCGCTGCCGCGGAGGTCGCCAGGGGGCGCCGGGTGGCGCCAAGCCTGCAGCAGGCGCTGGTGGTGCCGGGATCGGGTCTGGTCAAGGCGCAGGCGGAGCAGGAGGGGCTCGACCGGATCTTCATCGAGGCCGGCTTCGAGTGGCGCGAACCCGGGTGCTCCATGTGCCTGGCGATGAACGCCGATCAATTGCTGCCCGGGCAGCGTTGCGCTTCAACCTCGAACCGGAACTTCGAAGGTCGGCAGGGCAAGGATGGACGTACCCATCTGGTCAGCCCGGCGATGGCGGCAGCGGCGGCGATCGCCGGTCACTTCGTCGATGTCAGGTCTCTCTAGAGGATTGCCGTTATGGATAAATTCACACCCTTCACCAGTATCGTGGCACCGCTGGATCGCTCCAACGTGGACACCGACGCAATCATCCCGAAGCAGTTCCTGAAGTCGATCAAGCGCAGCGGCTTCGGTCCCAACCTGTTCGACGAGTGGCGCTATCTGGATCGGGGCGAGCCCGATGCCGACTGTTCGGGGCGCCCGATCAACCCCGATTTCGTGCTCAACGAGGCGCGCTATCGGGATGCGCAGATTCTGTTGACACGGGAGAATTTCGGCTGCGGTTCGTCGCGCGAACACGCCCCCTGGGCACTGGCCGACTACGGCATCAGAGTGATTCTGGCGCCGAGTTTCGCCGATATTTTCTTTAACAATTGCTTTAAAAATGGAATATTACCTATTGTTTTAGAAGATAAAGAGATAGACGATATCTTTTCTAAAACAGCGGGTGAAGGAGTGCTGGAGATTGCCGTCGATCTGCCTGGACAGCAGCTGAAGCTCTCCACCGGGGAGTCGATCGGGTTTGCGGTGGATCCTTTTCGCAAGCACTGCCTGCTGGAGGGGCTGGACGATATCGGCCTGACCCTGCAGCATGCGGAGCGGATTCGCGAATTCGAGGCGCAGCGCCGGGCGGCGGAGCCCTGGGTGTTCTGACCGGAAGATCCTGGCGGGCGTAGCGCGAGCGGCAACATTACTGAGTCTGGTGAGAGAGATGAGCAAAAATATCCTGGTTTTACCCGGTGACGGTATCGGTCCCGAGATTGTCACCGAAGCGGTCAAGGTTATGGCCTGTCTGCGCGATGAGTTTGGACTCGATATCGAGATGGACGAGGCGCTGGTTGGCGGCGCCGCCTATGACGCCGCGGGACATCCGCTGCCGGAGGCGACCCTGACCTTGGCGCGTGAGGCGGACGCGGTGCTGCTGGGTGCGGTCGGCGGGCCGAAATGGGAGCCGCTCGACATCTCGGTTCGCCCGGAGAAGGGGTTGCTGGGGCTGCGTTCGGAACTGGGGCTCTTCGCCAACCTGCGGCCGGCGATTCTCTACCCGCAGCTGGCGGACGCCTCGACGCTGCGTGCCGAGGTGGTCTCGGGGCTGGACATCATGATCGTGCGCGAGTTGACGGGTGGTATCTACTTCGGTCAGCCGCGCGGTGTGAGAGTGCTGGAGAGCGGTGAAAAAGAGGGGTTCAACACGTTGGTCTATCGCGAGTCCGAGGTTGATCGCATCGTGCGCGTGGCGATGGATATCGCCATGAAGCGCGGCAAGCGCCTCTGCTCGGTTGACAAGGCCAATGTGCTCGAGTGCACGGAGATGTGGCGTCAGGTGGCGACCAGGACGGCGGCCGATTATCCCGAGGTCGAGCTTTCGCACATGTATGTCGACAACGCGGCGATGCAGCTGGTGAGGGCGCCCAAGCAGTTCGACGTCATGGTCACCACCAATATGTTCGGAGACATTCTCTCCGATTGCGCGGCGATGCTGACCGGCTCGATCGGCATGCTGCCGTCGGCTTCGTTGGACGAAAACGGCAAAGGCATGTACGAGCCGATTCATGGGTCGGCGCCGGATATCGCGGGGCAGGGTGTGGCCAACCCGTTGGCCACCATCCTGTCGGTGGCGATGTTGCTGCGCTACTCGCTGAACGAGGATGCGCTGGCGGCGCGGGTGGAGCAGGCGGTGGAGCAGGTATTGGATACCGGCATCCGCACCGCCGACATCTATTCGCCGGGTACCGAAAAGGTCTCGACGGAGGTGATGGGAGACGCCGTCGTCAACGCCCTGCGCTCCTGAATGATCGATGATCATTTGTAATGTTTTAATTTAAATAGTAGGTTTAAGATAATGAAACGCATCGGTTTTGTTGGTTGGAGAGGGATGGTGGGCTCGGTTCTGATGGATCGTATGCGTGCCGAGGATGACTTCGCGGGAATCGACGAACCAGTGTTTTTCACCACCTCCCAGGTGGGTGAGCCCGGGCCGGATATCGGCCGCGATATCGCGCCGCTCAAAGATGCCCACGATATCGCGGCGTTGCAGCAGATGGACGCGATCGTCTCCTGCCAGGGAGGGGACTACACAAAGGCGGTATTCGCCGACCTGCGCAGGGCCGGCTGGCAGGGCTATTGGATCGATGCCGCCTCGACGCTGCGCATGCAGGATGACAGCGTGATCATCCTCGATCCGGTGAATATGAACGTGATCACAGACGCTATCGCGAGGGGTGTGAAAAACTTCATCGGCGGTAACTGCACCGTCAGTCTTATGCTGATGGGTCTGGGTGGATTGTTCCGCCAGGGCTTGGTGGAGTGGGCTACGGCGATGACCTACCAGGCCGCTTCGGGCTCCGGGGCGAGACACATGCGTGAACTGCTGGCGCAGATGGGCAGCGCCTACGGCTCGGTCAAGCCAATGCTGGACGATCCCGCCTCGGCGATCCTCGAGATCGACCGGAGGGTTGCCGAGACGCTGCGCGGCGCCGAGTTTCCTACGGAGAATTTCACCGTGCCTTTGGCAGGCAGCCTGATTCCCTGGATCGACAGTCAGCTGGAGAATGGCCAGAGTCGTGAAGAGTGGAAGGGCGGCGTCGAGAGCAACAAGATCCTCGGCACCCAGGCCAACCCGGTACCGATCGACGGTCTCTGCGTGCGCATAGGGGCGATGCGGTCACATAGTCAGGCATTGACGATCAAGTTGAAACAGGATCTGCCGATAGACGAGATCGTCGAGATAGTCGCCGCCGCCAATTCATGGGTCAAAGTGATACCGAATGAGAGGGAGCGGACCATTGCGGAGCTTACGCCAGCGGTCGTCACCGGCACGCTCTCGATTCCGGTCGGACGCCTCAGAAAGCTGGCGATGGGCGGGGAGTATCTCGCTGCGTTCACCGTCGGCGATCAGCTGCTCTGGGGTGCCGCGGAGCCCTTGCGGCGCATGCTCAGGATACTGCAGCAGAAGTAGCCGGGGTCTCGGGTCGCTCACAGCGGCACCGGATCAGCGTCAGGATCATGCACAACGCAAATGGGTGAAAATTCATTTGCGTTTTGTAGTTAGGAAGATATATTCATTTGGTTCCTATGGCGCTGACGGCGTCCTTAAAGCCGTCGCCAGCCGGGCATGAACCGATGAAGCTATGGGTATTTGGTGAAAATCTGGACAACCGTTCATCGGGAACCGGCAATAGATTGCATTGATCGCACCGATCAGTCGCAGACGCTGCAGTTTCCACGGAGAGTTTTAAGCAGGAGAGGGGGTTACATGGTTCGTAAACTATCCCTGGCAATCGCGCTGGCCTTGGGTTTGACACCATTCTCGGCGAGTGCTTTGGGGCTTGGTGACATCAAGGCAAAATCAGCTCTGAATCAGCAATTTAGCGCCGACATCGAACTACTTTCGGTAAGCGCGGAGGAGATCACCGATATCAAGGTGCTGCTCGCCTCGGAAGAGCTGTTTGCCAAGGCGGGTCTGAATCGCCCCTATTTTCTCTCACAGTTGAAATTCACTCCGGTGAGACTGGCCTCGGGCAAGGGGATCATCCGCGTTACCACCAGCGAGCCGGTGCGTGAACCATTTCTGAATTTCCTCATCGAGGTGAACTGGCCCAAGGGTCGGCTCTACCGCGAATACACCGTGCTGCTCGATCCTCCGGCAACGCTGCAACGGGCGCCCGCACCGGTTCAGGCCGCCCGCACTGCGCCGCGCCGCGCACCAACTCGCGCGTCTGCGCCTGCCGCCTCGTCCGGGGTTGGCCAGTACGGGCCCACCCGACGCAACGACACACTTTGGAATATCGCCAAAGAGGTGCGCCACGGTGGTACCACGATGGAGCAGATGGTGATGGCGCTGTTCCAGGCCAACCCCCAGGCGTTCGACAGGCGGAATATCAACAACCTCAGGGTGGGCGAGATTCTGCGTGTTCCGGAGCGCGAAGAGGTGCTGGCGATCACCGCCCGGGAAGCGCGCGCCGAGTTCTGGGCGCAGGTCAACAACTGGCGTGCAGGGCGGGATGCCGCGGTGGCGTCGCAGCCCGTTGGCGACGGCGCCAGGCCGGCTGCTGAGCCCTCCGCGCAAACAGCTGCCGAAGGTGCAGCGAAGGCTGGCGATGCGGTTGCCCCTCAGCCCGAGGCGGAACTCAAGATTGCACGTACCCAGGTCGGTGAGGAGTCGGGCGGCCGTGCTGGCGACAGCGCCGCCACGGGTGGTGCACCGAGCGAGTTGCAACAGGAGTTGATCGAAGCGCGCGAGACGCGCGAGAGTGCGCTGGAAGAGAGCAAAGAGCTGAAAGGGCGGGTCGAGAGCCTCGCGTCGCAGCTGGAGGATCTGCAGCGTCTGCTCGAACTGAAAGATGAACAGCTGGCCAGACTACAGCTGGCGCTCGGCGATAAGCCCGCAGATATCGCTGAAGCCGGTTTACCCGCGGAGGTCAGCGAGACAACCCCGCCACAGCCTGAAATCGAATCCACCAGCGCTGCAGCTACCGATGGAGCGGTGACCGACGGTACCAGCGAGGGCGCGCCGGTCGTTGCGGAGCCGTCGGCAACCGAGCCGCCGGCGATGCCGGATTCGGAGCCGATGCAGGGTGGCGATCGGGTCGAGCCGGCCGATGCCGGCGAAGAGGCTCCGCAAGCTGTTGCCTCCGCCCCGGATGGTGACGCGCAGGAGACCGCCGTCGACTCTTCGGCCACGGATGAAGCAGAGCCAGCAGAGACCGCGATGGAGGTCGCGAAACCTGCACCGGAGCCGATGCCCAAGCCGAAAACGGAACCGGTCAAGGCGGTCGAGCCAGTCAAGCCGAGGCCGCCAGTCGGTCCCCTCGAACAGGTACGCAGCCATCCGTTGGTCAAAAAGTTCATCGGCGATCCGATGATGATGGGCATAGGCGCAGGCGTCCTGTTGCTGTTGCTGGCGTTGATCTGGCTGCTGTTCGGACGACGCCGCAAGGCTGATGAGGTGCTGCAGGAGAGCATTCTGGTGGATACCGCCGATGATGCGCCCGCCATGGTGATAGGCGATGAGATCGAGGCCGCCGAAGCCGATGCCAGCGTAAGCGAAGAGACTTCGTTTCTCAGTGACTTCTCGCCGAGCGAGATCGATTCGCTGCCGGATGAGACCGGTGAGGTGGATCCGCTGGCTGAAGCGGATGTCTATATAGCCTACGGCCGCTACGGTCAGGCGGAGAATCTGGTGCGGCAGGGGTTGGAACGTACGCCGGACGATCTGGCGCTGAAGCTGAAATTGTTCGAAATTCTCTACGCCACCAAGAACGCGCCGGCGTTCGCCCAAATGGCGAAGGAGTCCGCCAGCAGCGGACTTCCCGCCTCCGATCCCGGCGCCTGGGAGTCGATCGCCACCATGGGTGCCAAGCTGGTGCCGGGGAACGCGCTGTTCGAATCCAGGGAGGTTCCGGCGTCGGCCGCAGCCGGTGGTGCCGTGGATTCCCTGGATGATCTGGATCTCGACGACCTGAGCGCCAGTCTGGAACTGGATCGCGACGCTCCCGAGCCGGTTGCACGGGAAGATTCGACCCCGCCGCCGAGCCGGCCCGCAAGCGTGGATACAGCCGAGAGTCTCGAGTCGGCACTCGATCTCGATCTCGATGCGTTGGAGGGCGATGGTGGCCTCGATCTGAAGAGCATTGCACAGGATCTGATCGCCGACGATTCGGCGGAGAACCCCTCGCTGACGCAGGATACCGAGGAGCTCGATTCGCTTCCGCCGCTGGAGTTGGACGATGCCGCGCAGCAGGTCGAGTCGCTCAGCCTGGACGACGTCGCCGAGGTGGAGTCGGTCGAGTTGCCGTCGGAATTGCCCGATGAACGCCTCGAACTGCCTGAGATGGATGATCTCTCCGACGATCTGGAGCTGCCCGAGGTGGCGCTGGATGAGGCCGGGTCCGATGAGATCAACACCAAGCTGGATCTGGCGCGCGCCTACGTCGAGATGGGCGATGAGGAGGGCGCGAAGAGCATCCTGCAGGAGGTGGTAAACGAAGGCAGCAGCCAGCAGCAGGCGCTGGCCAAGCGCATGCTCGACGGCTTCGCCTGAGGCTGCGAAATCGTGAACAGAGGGGGGGCGCAGCGCGCCCCCTTTTGCGTTATTGAGCGGGGTGTAGCGAACAGCGATGCGCGTGGCGATGGGTGTGGAGTACGACGGCAGCTCGTTTCATGGCTGGCAGCTGCAGGATAACGTGGACAGTGTGCAGGCGCGGCTGGAGGCGGCGGTCGCCAGTGTTGCCAACCATCCTCTGCGGGTACACTGCGCGGGACGCACCGACGCCGGAGTACACGCCACAGGACAGGTGATCCACTTCGATACGGAATCACGGCGCAGCGCCCGCAACTGGATTCTCGGTACCAACGTCAATCTGCCGCCAGAGGTCAATATCAACTGGGCGGTTGAGGTTCCGGCCGGGTTTCATGCCCGCTTCTCCGCCCGCAGCCGGCGCTATCGCTATCTGATTCTGAACCGCGCGACCCGCTCCTCGCTGTGGCGCGACCGGGCGGTCTGGATCCATCGGTCATTGGATGAAAAACGCATGCAAGCGGCGGGCAATCATCTGCTGGGCAGACACGACTTCTCCTCCTACCGTGCATTGGGCTGTCAGGCCAAGAGCCCGGTGCGCACGCTGCAGCGCCTGGAGGTGCGACGTGAAGTTGATCGCATCACCATCGACGTGGAGGCCGACGGTTTTCTGCATCACATGGTGCGCAATATCGCCGGCGTGCTGATCGCCATCGGGGAAGGGGAGCGCGCTGTCGACTGGGCACGGGAGGTACTCGATCACCGTGACCGCACGCTGGGCGGTGTGACGGCACCGCCACAGGGTCTTTATCTGGTGGGCGTGGGATATCCGTCGGAGTTCGGTCTGCCTGACTATCCCTCACTTTAGCAACTGACCCCGGGTGGCCGCCCGATACGGCTGTGATTGCGTCACCAACCCTTTCTCGCGACGATCCGATCCTGTATCTTAATGCGCCCTATGCGTACCCGTGTCAAAATCTGCGGCATCACCCGTCGTGAGGACGCCGAGGCGGCGGTGGCCGCCGGTGCGGACGCCATCGGACTGGTATTCTACCCACCCAGTCCGCGCGCGGTGACCATCGAGCAGGCGGCGCGTCTGGTCGCCGCTCTGCCGCCCTTCGTCTCGGTTGTCGGGCTGTTCGTCAATGCCGATCGCGATGAAATCCGTCGGATAGTGCAGCGTGTGCCGCTCGACTTGTTGCAGTTTCATGGTGACGAGCCACCGGCAGAGTGTGAGGGCTACGGCCGTCCCTATCTGAAGGCCGTGCGCATGCGCGACGGCATCGATCTGCTGGAGCAGCGCAAGCGCTACTCCGGCGCTGCCGCGCTGCTGCTCGACAGCTATCGCAAGGGAGTTCCCGGAGGCACCGGCGCAACCTTCGACTGGCAGTGCATTCCGGCAGAGATCGCACCCTCGATAGTGCTGGCGGGTGGCCTGGACGTGGACAATGTCGAGCGTGCGGTGCGACTGCTGAGGCCCTATGCGGTGGACGTAAGTGGTGGTGTGGAGCGGGAGAAGGGCATCAAGGATGCGGCAAAGATAGCGGCTTTCATTCGAGGAGTTGAACGTGCCAACCGACAAGCAGATTGACTATTGTTCGCAGCCGGACGAGCGAGGCCATTTCGGCCCCTATGGCGGCCTTTTCGTGGCGGAGACGCTGATGGGCCCGCTGCAGGAGCTGCGCGAGGCCTACGAAAGGTATCGCTCGGACGAAGCGTTCCTGAAAGAGTTCCGCGAGGATCTGCGCGATTACGTGGGGAGACCCTCGCCGCTCTACCATGCCGCGCGGTTGAGCCGGCGCCAGGGTGGCGCGCGTATCTTCCTCAAGCGCGAGGACCTGAACCATACCGGCGCGCACAAGGTGAACAACACCATCGGTCAGGCGCTGCTGGCCAAGCGCATGGGCAAGACACGGATCATCGCCGAGACCGGCGCGGGTCAGCATGGCGTTGCCACGGCCACGGTGGCAGCCAGGCTCGGCTTGAAGTGCGTCGTCTATATGGGCGCGGTCGATATCGCCCGGCAGGAGGCCAACGTCTACCGCATGCGCATGCTGGGCGCCGAGGTGGTGGCGGTCGAGTCCGGCTCGAAAACGCTGAAGGATGCGCTCAACGAGGCGATGCGTGACTGGGTTACCAACGTCGATGACACCTTCTACATCATCGGTACCGTCGCCGGACCGCACCCCTATCCGGAGATGGTGCGCGACTTCCAGACCGTGATCGGTCGCGAGGCGCGCGAGCAGATCGTGCAGCAGACGGGGAGGCTGCCCGACGCGCTGGTCGCCTGCGTCGGCGGAGGTTCCAACGCGATCGGGCTTTTCCACCCCTTTCTCGACGACGAGTCGGTCGCGATCTATGGCGTCGAAGCCGCGGGCGAGGGGCTCGAGAGTGGGCGGCACGCGGCGCCGCTCTGCGCCGGATCGCCGGGAGTGCTGCACGGCAACCGCACCTACCTGATGCAGGATGCGAACGGCAACATAATCGAGACCCACTCGATCTCGGCGGGCCTCGACTATCCCGGTGTCGGTCCCGAGCACGCCTGGCTGAAAGATAGCGGTCGCGCCAATTATGTGGCAGTGAGCGACCAAGAGGCGCTCGATGCATTCCACGAGTTGACCCGTTGCGAGGGGATCATTCCGGCGCTGGAGTCGAGTCATGCGCTCGCCTACGCCACCCAGCTGGCGTCGCGAATGGATTCCGAGCAGATCGTGCTGGTCAATCTTTCGGGACGGGGGGACAAGGATATGCATACCGTGGCCGCGCTGGACGGGATAAAGATATGAGCCGGATCAAGCAGTGTTTCGAGCAACTGGATGCGGCGCACAAGAGCGCGCTGGTCACCTTCATTACCGCCGGGGATCCCAATCCCGAAATCACGGTTTCGCTGATGCGCGCGATGGTCGAGGCGGGCGCCAACATTCTCGAACTCGGTATTCCGTTCTCCGATCCCATGGCTGACGGGCCGGTCATCCAGAAGGCCAACGAGCGCGCGCTGGCACACAATGTCGCTCTGCGCGATGTGATCGGCATGGTGCGCCAGTTCCGCCAGAGCGACCAGCAGACGCCGGTGGTGCTGATGGGTTACCTCAATCCGATCGAAACCCTCGGCTACGACAGTTTCGCCGAGCTGGCCGCGGAGGCCGGCGTCGACGGCGTGATCACTGTGGACATCCCCCCGGAGGAGGCCGAAGATTATCTGCGGGCGTTGCGCGGGCGGGGGATCGATCCGGTTTTTCTGCTGGCGCCGACCAGCGACAGCGAGCGTATTGCGCGTATCTGCGAAGCGGCCGGCGGGTTTGTCTATTACGTCTCGGTCAAGGGGACGACCGGTTCAGCGACCTTTGCGATAGGTGAAGTGGCGAGCAAGGTGTTCGAGATCCGCAAGGCGACCAGGCTGCCGGTGGGGGTCGGGTTCGGTATCAAGGATGCCGAGTCGGCACAGGCGGTGGCGCAGGTGGCGGATGCGGTCATCGTCGGCAGCGTGTTGGTCAAGCAGATCGAGGCACTGGCCGACGAACCCGAATCGATCGCGCCGGCGCTGGCACTGACGATCTCGCAGATGCGTGAGGCGATGGATCTGATTTGAGCCCGCAGCGCCTGCGGTCAGGCCAAACGCTATGCCCGCATGCCCCGGCTTGAGGTAGACTATGAGCCGGTGAGGCTCTCCGCAGCGGTGTCGGCGCAAGCCCGGGCGCGCGGGTGGTTCAGGGCGTCAGGCAGTTGAACAGGATTGATCCCTATGAGTTGGTTTGAAAAGCTGGTTCCCAGTCGTATCCGTACCGAAGGTGGCAACAAACGCGGGGTACCGGAGGGACTCTGGGCCAAGTGTCCGGGCTGCGCGGCGATACTCTACCGCGCCGAGATGGAGCGCAATCAGGACGTCTGCCCCAAGTGCGGTTATCACAACCGCATTGGCGCACGCAGGCGGCTGGACCTGTTTCTCGACCCCGATCCGCGCGAGGAGATCGCACCGGATCTGGTCCCAAGCGATCCGCTCAAGTTCAAGGACAGCAAGAAGTACAAGGATCGGCTATCGCAGGCGCAGAAGAGCAGCGGCGAGAAAGAGGCACTGATCGCGATTCGTGGACAGCTCAAGGGGCTGGATCTCGTCGCACTGGCGTTCGAGTTCGATTTCATGGGCGGTTCGATGGGATCGGTGGTGGGCGAGAAGTTCGTGCAGGGCGCCAATGTCTGCATGGAGCAGGGGATTCCCCTGGTCTGCTTCTCCGCCAGCGGCGGCGCGCGCATGCAGGAGTCGCTCTTTTCACTGATGCAGATGGCCAAGACCAGCGCTGCGCTGGGTAGAATGGCCAAGCGTGGCATTCCCTACATCTCGGTAATGACCGATCCGACGATGGGCGGGGTCTCCGCAAGCTTCGCGATGCTGGGAGATGTCAATATCGCTGAGCCCAACGCACTGATCGGTTTCGCCGGACCGCGCGTGATCGAACAGACGGTGCGCGAGAAGCTGCCGGAGGGGTTCCAGCGCAGTGAGTTCCTGCTGGAACACGGCACCGTCGACATGATCGTCGATCGTCGTGAAATGCGCGACCAGTTGGCGATGCTGCTCAGTTCATTGACGCACGCGCCAAGGCCCTGACTCCTCGCGGCGCCTTTCTGTCTTGAGATTCGAGACGCTCGCTCAGTGGTTGGCGTGGCAGGAGACGCTGCACACGACCGAGATCGAGCTGGGTCTGGCGCGAATCGCTCCGGTCTGGCGCAGGCTCCATCCAACCTCGCAGCTGCCTTTTCCAGTCATCACTGTCGCCGGCACCAACGGCAAAGGATCGACGGTTGCGATGCTGGAGTCGATGCTCTCCGCCGGCGGTTATCGCGTCGGCTGCTTCACCTCGCCGCACCTTTTGCGCTACAACGAACGTATCAAGCTCGACGGCGTCGAAGCGACCGATGAAACCCTGTGTGCCGCGTTCGAGCGTGTCGACCAGGCACGCGAAGAGACGACGCTTACCTACTTCGAGTTCAGCGCGCTTGCGGCGCTGGCGATCTTCGTCGAGGCGCGGCCGGATGCGGTGGTGCTCGAGGTCGGGCTCGGCGGCCGCCTCGACGCGACCAATATCGTCGATCCCGATCTGGCGTTAATCACCACCATTGCCATCGACCACACCGCCTGGCTGGGCGATACGCTGGAGCAGATCGCCGCCGAGAAGGCCGGCATCATGCGCGCTTCCAGGCCGACGGTCTACGCTGGCGCCGAGTTGCCGCGGGCGATCGAAACCCGTGCGCACCGACTCGGGTCACCGCTCTATTGCGCCGGCCGTGACTACCGCTTCGAGAACGACGCGACCGGCTGGCACTGGCGCAGCGGCGATCTGCTCCACGAGGCGCTCCCGCTGCCGGCGATGCAGGGCCGATATCAGCTGCGCAACGCGGCGGGCGTGATCATGGCGCTGGAGCTGCTGCGATCGCGGCTGCCGCTGTCGCGCGCCGCGATCGAGCGGGGATTGCAATCCGTACGCCTCCGTGGCCGTTTCCAGCTGCTGCGGCAGCGACCCCTCACCGTGCTCGATGTCGCGCACAACGCCCAGGCGGCGCAACAGCTTGCCGCGACCCTGCGCGATCACTCACGGGGCGGACTGACCCGCGCGGTTTTCGGCATCATGCACGACAAGGAGGTGGATGCAGTCATTGCGCCTCTGCTGCCGGAGGTTGACCAATGGCATCTGGTCGATCTGAAGGTGGCGCGTGCGATGCCCCCCGAACATATGCGTGGGCGCCTGCTCGCCGCGGGAGTGGAGGAGGGCAGAATAGTGCTGCACGACGATATCGGTGAGGCCTGGTCAGCGGCCTCTTCGGCGGCGGAGCCGGATGACAGGCTGGTCGCTTTCGGCTCTTTCTGGCTGGTCGGCGATCTGCTCAGGCTGATTGACTCGAGGGGCGACGGGGGTACATGAAAGGGCGAATAACCTTACTGGGTAATTGGTAATACCAATATGCCGATAAATACATGGGATGTGTCCTTTTTCCGATGCGAATCGCCAGGATTCAGGCGGGAAAACAGGGTAATAAACTCAACAATTTTGATACCTAAAAGCAATTAGAGTAGCAGATAGAGTTATTAGACAGTGGCTGGGGTTTACGGGTATAGTATCCCAGATTGGTATTACCAATTCAGATGTCACAATAGTTACAACTTCCAGCGTCTATAAATACAACTGTCAGCAGACGCGTGGTAACGGCGCGGCAAGCGTTGTTTCCAGCCCCGCAACTGTCGGTCTTGTGCACAGAGGGAGACCCACTCTCACCCCCGGGTGAGATGAGTACAACAACGGTTGTCAGATTCAGAGGATTAGAGCTCTATGTTTCAGATTCGTATTCATGGCCGGGGTGGCCAGGGTGTGGTTTCGGCCGCTGAAATGCTCTCCATTGCCGCCTTCAAGGAGGGCAGGCATGCACAAGCGGTGCCCAGCTTCGGTTCCGAGAGAATGGGCGCGCCGGTGGTGGCCTACGTACGCATCGACGACCAGCCGATCGAACTGCGCGAGCCGGTGCTCGATCCGGATCTGTTGATCGTGCAGGATCCCACGCTGTTTCATGCGATCGATCTCTTCACCGGCCTGCGAGATGACGGCTGGGTGCTGATCAACACTTCGAAAGCGGTCGAGGCGCTGCGCATAGATGAAGCGATCGAACGCCTGCCGCAGGGTCATGTGGTTACGGTCGCGGCGACCGAGCTGGCGATGAAGCATCTCGGACGGCCCACTCCCAACACGGTTCTGCTTGGGGCGTTGGCGGCGATGAACAGGGAGATCGAAATCGAGGCGGTCTGCAGCGCCATTCGTACCAAGTTCTCGGGAGAGGTCGGCGAGGCCAACGTGGTTGCGGCCAGAGCCGCGTACGATCAGGCGCTGACGGTCTGAGAGAGAATTCAGAGGAGAGAGAAGGATGTTGAAACAGATCGAAGGTTCGCATGCGGTCGCGGAAGCGGTGGCGCTTTGTCGGCCCGAAGTTATTTCCGCCTACCCCATCACCCCGCAGACGCATATCGTCGAGGACCTGGGGTTGATGGTGAAGTCGGGCAAGATTTCGCCCTGCGAGTTTCTGCTGGTGGAGTCGGAGTTCGGCGCGCTCTCCGCCTGTATCGGTTCTTCCGCCGCCGGCGCACGAAGTTATACCGCGACCTCGAGTCAGGGCATTCTGTTCATGATGGAGGCGGTCTATAACGCCTCGGGCATGGGTCTGCCGATCGTCATGACCGTTGGCAACCGCGCCATTGGCGCGCCGATCAACATCTGGAACGACTGGAGCGACTCGATGTCGGCGCGGGATGCCGGCTGGCTGCAGCTCTTCGTCGAGAGCAATCAGCAGGCGGTCGACGTTCATATCCAGGCCTTCAAACTGGCCGAGCAGCTGAGCATGCCGGTGATGGTCTGCATGGACGGCTTCATTCTTACCCACTCCTACAGCCAGGTCGATATCCCCGAGCAGGCGACGGTCGACCGTTATCTGCCTCCATTCCAGCCGCGTCAGGTTCTCGATCCCGCAGCACCGTTGTCGATGGGGGCGATGGTGGGCCCGGAGGCATTCACCGAGGTGCGCTATTTCGCCCACCACAAACAGCGCGAGGCGCTGACGCTGATTCCCCAGCTGGCGCAGGAGTTTCAGGCATTGATGGGGCGTGACTCCGGCGGGCTGCTGAAGTGTTTCGATTGCGAGGAGAAGGAGACCGTGGTGGTCACCATGGGATCGGTGATCGGCACCATGCTTGAGGTACTTTCCGATATGCGTGCTGACGGCTACTCGATCGGCGCGCTGACGCTGCGCTCTTTCAGGCCTTTTCCGATCGAAGCCCTGCACGACGCATTGAGCGGCGCCAAGCGGGTGATCGTGTTCGAGAAGTCGCTCGCGGTCGGGATGGGCGGCATTCTCGCCAACGACGTGCGCATGGCCACCCGTGACCTTGATCTCAAGGTGCATTCGGTGATCGGCGGCCTCGGCGGCCGTCCGATTACGCGCAAGAACCTGCGCCGCATGTTCGAGAAAGGGGTCAACGATACGCTCAACAACATCCACTTTCACGATATGCATATGGACGTGGTCAATCGTGAGCTGGAACGGGCCAAGGCGAGACGCCGGTCCGGTTCGCCGGCGGAAAACATTCTCAGCGATGTCGGCGTGGTTGCCGCCGCAAAGACGATCTAGGGGGCCATTTCATGCCAAATCTTCCCGAATCACAGCAGCGTGTAAAGTTCTACCAGACCGGCACGTTCACCGTCGGCAACCGCTTGCTCGACAGCGAGCAGCGCACAGTGCAGGCGACCCTCGACCGCTCCAATTCGCTCGACTCGGGGCATCGCGCCTGCCAGGGTTGCGGCGAGGCGCTGGGTGCCCGTTTCGCGATCGACGCGGCGATGCGTGCCACCAACAATCAGCTTATCGCGGCCAACGCCACCGGCTGCCTTGAGGTGTTTACCACCCCCTACCCGGAGACGGCCTGGTCGATCCCCTGGATCCATTCTCTGTTCGGCAATGCTTCCGCGGTCGCCTCGGGCATCGCCGCAGCAATGAAGGTGAAAGGGCGCGAGGAGGTCCGCGTCATCGCCCAGGGCGGCGACGGCGGCACCACCGACATCGGCATCGGCTGTCTATCCGGCACCTTCGATCGCAACGATGACGTGCTCTACATCTGTTACAACAACCAGGCTTACATGAATACCGGCGTGCAGCGCTCCAGCGCCACGCCGGCCGCCGCGCGCACCGCCACCACGATGCCGGTCGGCGCCGAACCGGGCAATGCGTTCCAGAGCGGCAAGAGCGTGCCGTTGATCGCCATCGCCCACCAGATTCCTTACGTGGCGACCGCTTCGGTGCACGATCTGCACGACCTCGAGGTGAAAGTGATGAAGGCGATGCAGATTCGAGGCGCGCGCTATATCGAGATCTTCGTGCCCTGCCCCCTGGGGTGGGGCTCGATTCCCGGCGACACCATCAAGGTTGCCCGTATGGCGGTGGAATCGGGAATGTATCCGCTGCTCGAAGGGGGCAACGGCGAGATCATCGGCGTCAGCAAGATCCGCCGGCGGGTGCCGGTGGATGCCTACCTGAAGCTGCAGAAGCGCTTCGCGCATGTCTTCAAACCGGAGAATGCCTCCCAACTGGAGCGTCTGCGGGCGATCGCGGAGAACAATATCAGACGTTTCGATCTGCTTTCGAAGGAGGACGACCAGTCATGAGCGACGAGGCTTTGGTGCAGGAGAAACCGTTCGCGGTAACGCTGGATGTCGGAACCAGCCTGCTCAACAAGACCGGCACCTGGCGCACCAGTCGTCCGGTCTATGTCGACCGCCTGCCGCCGTGCAACAACGCCTGCCCGGCCGGAGAGAACATCCAGGCCTGGCTGTTCGCCGCGGAGGAGGGGGACTACGAGAGCGCCTGGCGCAAGATCATGGAGGAGAACCCCTTCCCGTCGGTCATGGGCAGGGTCTGCTACCAGCCTTGCGAGCAGAGCTGCAACCGGGTGCAGCTGGACGAGTCGGTCGGTATCAACTCGGTGGAGCGTTTTCTCGGCGATCAGGCGATCAAATACGACTGGAAGATCGATGTCGGTGAGCCGACCGGCAAACGGGTGATGGTGGTCGGCGGTGGCCCCGGCGGTCTCGCGGCTGCCTACCACCTGCGCCGTATGGGTCATGCGGTGACGCTGTTCGAGTCGGCCTCGAAAGCCGGCGGCATGTTGCGCTGGGGTATTCCCAAATACCGGCTGCCGCGTGAGAAGCTCAATGCCGAAATCGCGCGTATCGAGGCGATGGGGGTCGAGATCCGGCTCAATTCCCCGGTCGCCGATCTCAAGGCGAGCATGGTGGAGGGGGGGTACGACGCTGCATTTCTGGCGGTCGGCGCCAGCACCCCCAAGCGGCTCGAGATCCCGATCGAAGGCGATATGCCGGTGGTCGAGGGAATCAAGCTTTTGCGCGACGTCGAGCTGGAGCAGACCGGTTATCTCAAGGGCAGGGTGGTGGTCTACGGCGGCGGCAACACTGCGATGGACGTGGCCCGCTCCGCCAAGCGGCTGACCGGGTTCACACCGCAGGTGATCGTGCGCCGTGCGCGCGAATACATGGCCGCCCACGATTTCGAGATTCAGGAGGCGCTCGACGAGGTGGTCGATATCCACAACCTGCGTACGATCAGAGAGATCAAGGGCAAAACCGTGGTGCTCGAAAAGCAGGTCGCCGACGATACCGGACGCCCCTTTCCAACCGGTCAGTTCGAGGAGATCGAAGCGGATATTCTGGTGATGGCGCTGGGGCAGGATACCGAGCTGAGCCTGCTCTCCAATCTGCCGTCGATCGAGATCAACTGGGGCGTGGTGGCGGTCGATGCCGGCATGATGACCGGTGAAGCGGGCATCTTCGCCGGCGGCGACATGGTGCCTTCGGAGCGCACGGTGACCACCGCGATCGGCCATGGCAAGAAGGCGGCGCGCAACATCGACGCCTGGCTGCGTGGTGAGCGCTATGCGCCGGCGCCGAAACATCAGCTCGTCAGCTACCAGATGCTCAACCCCTGGTACTACTCCGACGCGCCACGCACGGTGCGTCCGACGCTGGAGGTGATTCGGCGCCAGAGCGGATTCGCCGAGGTGATCGGCGACCTGAACGAAGAGAACGCGCTGTTCGAGGCGCGTCGCTGCATGTCTTGCGGCAACTGCTTCGAGTGCGATAACTGCTACGGTATCTGTCCCGACAACGCGATCAGGAAACTCGGCCCGGGCAACCGCTTCGAGTTCAAGTACGACTACTGCAAGGGTTGCGGCATGTGCGCCACCGAGTGCCCCTGCGGCGCGATCGAAGTGGTTCCGGAAGAGATCTGATGCACCGACAAACCGCCAGGGAGGGCGGGGCACGACTGTTTCGGGGAGTGAACAGGGCGGGCAGGTCAGAGGCTACGGCCCCGTCCGGGGCGCTCCCGCCTCAATAGATTCCCAGAGCCAGGGCAGCCGCCAGCGATTGCCCCAGCATCTGCGCCTCCTGCAGGTCGTCGTCGGTCGATTCGCCACGCACGATCAGTACATCGGCGACCGGCTTCATTGCGTAGCCGCGCAGAATCCGCTCGACGTGGTAGCGTGCGCCGCTGCCGTCGTTGCCCGCGCTGATGAAGAGCGCGTAGGGCAGCGCCACGGTCTGCTCGCGCGCCTCCTCGTAGGT
>JAGRGU010000060.1:0-7084 GCA_020445335.1 Gammaproteobacteria bacterium | reverse complement strand
CCGCCTCCGCGGCCCGAAGCAGCCTGCAGGCGACCGCCGGCTCGCTCTCGACGCCGCGCGCCACGGCTTCGGCCAACACCCGGGTGTTCCCGCTCTGGCTGTGGTAGACGATCAGCAGATGTTTCAATGCCTCCCGTCCTGTAGATGATTCCTGCATGGTTCCTGACAATCTAAGCCCGGAGCAGTGTGTTTGGCAATGGTCGAGGAATCGAGGGTTATGCTGATACAATGATGCCACTAGCCTGCCCCCAGCAGAGGATCTCCCCTGTGGATGATGGATTGAAAAAGCGGTTGATCGGCGCCACGGTGCTGGTATCGCTGGTGGTGATTTTCGTTCCCATGCTGCTCGAGCACGAGCCGGTACTGGAGCAGGAGATCGAACAGAGCAACATCCCCCCCCTGCCGCCGGGTGGTGAGTTCAACTCCCGCATCATCCCACAACGCAGCGAGCCTCCCAGGATCACGCCACGGGTTGCACAACCGGTCGGCAACGATGCCGAGGTCCCCGCGCAAGGGCCGGCTGAGACCCGGGCATCTTCGACGCCGAATCCCCCGACCGACGTGGTGGCCACTCGCGAAGGTCTCTCCGCCTGGGTGGTTCAGGTGGGGAGCTTCTCGCAGCGGGAAAATGCGCAGAACCTGGTTGAGCGGCTGCGCGGTAAATCCTTCGCGGTCGATATGGAGCAGGTGTCGATCAAGGGGAAGACACTCTATCGCGTGATGGTCGGGCCCGAGGTGGACCGCGCGCAGGCGGAGGCGATTCTGGCCCGGGTCAACAAGGAGGTGGAGTCATTGAAACTGGTCGGTACGCTGAGAAGTTACCCCTAGCGGAGCGCAGCGGGTCGATTCATGTGGTCCCCAGGCCCGGGTGGCGTGAGCCAAAGAGGCAGGCACCGCCCGGCCACGTCGGACTCGTTGGAGCGGCTCCCCTCCGGCTACGATCCCCACCTTGCGACCGCGCTAAACAGTTCAGCTGCATCCACGCATTTGGTAAACTATTGTTTTACTCCTTGCGGATTTGGCCTGGGATAGAGTCACGCCCCGTATGATCTGGGTCGATTACGTCATCATTGGAATCATCGCGCTCTCGGCGCTGATCAGTCTGGTTCGGGGGTTCATGCGGGAGGCGCTGTCGCTGGCGGTATGGGTGGCGGCCTTCTGGGTCGCCTGGACCTTCTTCCGCGAACTGGCGGATCATCTCACCTGGTTGTCGCTCCCCTCGGTGCGCCTCGGCGCCGCGCTGGCGATGCTCTTCATCGCAACACTGATCGTCGGCGGAATGGTCAACTTTCTGGTTGGTCAGCTGGTCGAGAAGACCGGACTCAGCGGAACCGATAGGTTGATCGGCATGCTGTTCGGCGCGGCGCGGGGAATACTGCTGGTGACGCTGCTGATACTGCTGGCCGGTCTGACTCCGCTGCCCGAGGATCCCTGGTGGAAATCTTCGCAACTTATCGGGTACTTCCAGGAGCTGGCAATCTGGCTGAAGAGTTTATTGCCTGCGGATCTGAGCGAAAAATTTCGCTTTGCCTGAGGCGTCGGGCGGCTGCCGGGGATGCAGCCTGAACAGCTTGGCCTGATGGATCAGGCTTTGTGGAGATGCGCTAATCATGTGCGGTATTGTCGGATTATTCGCCCATAGCCCCGTCAATCAGGCGCTCTACGACGCTTTGCTGGTGCTGCAGCACCGCGGGCAGGATGCCGCCGGCATCGTCACCATGGAGGGCCGCCGGCTGCACCTGCGCAAGGACAACGGGCTGGCCCGCGACGTCTTTCGCACCCGGCATATGATCGATCTGAGGGGCAATATCGGCATCGCTCATGTCCGCTATCCAACGGCGGGCTGCTCCTCTTCGGCCGAGGCACAGCCTTTCTACGTCAACTCGCCCTATGGCATCACGCTGGCGCACAACGGCAATCTGACCAACGCGCACGAGCTGACCACGGATCTCTACCGCGACGACCGGCGTCACATCAACACCTCCTCGGATTCGGAGATCCTGCTCAATGTCTTCGCCCACGAGCTGCAGGTGCTCGATCGTCTGCGCATCGACCCTCAGGATATTTTCCAGGCGGTGGCGGCGGTGCACAAACGCTGCCGCGGCGGTTATGCCGCGGTGGCGATAGTGACCGGATACGGGCTGCTCGGCTTTCGCGATCCGCACGGCATCCGCCCACTGGTCTACGGTATACGCGAAACCGAAGCCGGCACCGAGTACATGATCGCTTCGGAGAGCGTGGCGCTGGACGCGCAGAATTTCGATCTGGTGCGCGACGTCGAGCCGGGCGAGGCGATCTTCATCGACATGGCCGGCAAACTGCATAGCTTTCAATGCGCGGCCAACCCATCGCACCATCCCTGCGTCTTCGAGTTCGTCTATTTTGCCCGTCCCGACTCCATCATCGACAATATCTTCGTGCACAAGGCGCGCTCGCGCATGGGCGATCGGCTGGGAAAGAAGATCCTGCGTATCTGGCCGGATCACGATATCGACGTGGTGGTGCCGATTCCGGATACCAGCCGCACCGCAGCGCTGGAGCTGGCCAACCGCCTCGGCGTCAAATATACCGAGGGCTTTATCAAGAACCGCTATATCGGCCGCACCTTCATTATGCCGGGACAGCAGGCGCGCAAGAAATCGGTGCGCCAGAAGCTGAACGCCATCGAATCGGAGTTCAAGGGCAAGAACGTGCTGCTGGTTGACGACTCGATCGTGCGCGGCACCACCTCGCAGCAGATCGTGCAGATGGCGCGCGAGGCGCGTGCCGCCAAGGTCTATTTCGCTTCTGCCGCGCCGCCGGTGCGCTTTCCGAACGTCTACGGCATCGACATGCCGGCGGCCAACGAGCTGGTGGCGCACGGTCGCAGCGAGGAGGAGGTGCGCGAGATCATCGGCGCCGACCGGTTGATCTACCAGGATCTCGATGACCTGATCCGTGCGGTACGAAAGCTTGGAAAATCCGAGGTCGAGGAGTTCGACACCTCGGTCTTCGACGGCAACTACGTCACCGGTGACGTCAGCGATCAGTACCTGGAGCAGCTGCAGCTGCTGCGCGGCGACAGCGCGCGCCAGAGCGGTGAGCAGAGCTCGGACAACGTTCTGGAGCTGCACAACAAACTGTGAAGGGGCGGTTGTATTTGCCCGGCCGATGGTTTAACTTCGAATCGAAGCGCCGATTTGTCTCAGATTGCGGGCGCTAAATAAATACCGCTAAAGCAGAGAAAGAGAGACCTGCTTTGGCCTGCGCCGGGCGGGGTTTTTTTTGCCCGGAGATTGTGGATCAGAGGCCGCATCAACCAGGTAACCGAATTATGAGCGAGCAGCAACGAGAGAACGCCTGGGGACTGGCGACCCGGGCGATACGCACCGGCCATCGGCGCACCGCCGAGGGCGAACATTCCGAGCCGATCTTCACCACTTCCAGCTTCGTCTTCGGCAGCGCAGCCGAGGCGGCGGCACGCTTTTCCGGCGACGAGCCGGGCAACATCTATTCACGTTTCACCAACCCCACCGTCGATATCTTCCAGCAGCGTCTGGCGGTGATGGAGGGGGGTGCAAGTTGTGTCGCCACCGCCTCCGGCATGGCGGCGATACTGGCCACCTGCATGGGCCTGCTGCAGGCCGGCGATCATATTCTCTCTTCGCGCAGCATATTCGGCAGCACCACGATGCTGTTCAACAACTACCTGTCGCGCTTCGGCGTCGAGACCAGCTACGTGCCGCTGACCGACATCGACGCCTGGCGTGGCGCGATGCGCCGCGAGACCCGGCTGCTGTTTCTCGAGACCCCCTCCAACCCGCTGACGGAGATCGCCGACATCTCCGCGCTGGCAGAGCTGGCACACACGCACGGTGCGCTGCTGGTGGTCGACAACTGCTTCTGCACCCCGGCGCTGCAACGGCCGCTGCAACTGGGCGCCGATATCGTCGTCCATTCGGCGACCAAGTATCTCGACGGCCAGGGGCGCTGCGTCGGTGGCGCGGTTGTCGGCGACGGGGAGCTGGTCGGGGAGAAGGTGTTTGGCGTGCTGCGTACCGCCGGTTTCACGATGAGCCCGTTCAACGCCTGGGTATTTCTAAAGGGGCTCGAGACGCTGCAGCTGCGCATGCGGGCACACTGCGAAAATGCTGCCGCGCTGGCGCGGTGGCTGGAGACGCAGGCAGCGGTGGAGCGGGTCCACTACCCCGGGCTCGGGAGCCACCCGCAGGCGGAACTCTGCGCCCGCCAGCAGAGGGCTGCCGGCGGCATCCTGTCGTTTCGGGTGTGCGGCGGGCGGGAGGCAGCCTGGTCGCTGATCGACGCGCTCGAACTGCTCTCCATCACCGCCAATCTGGGGGATACCAAGAGCACCGTCACTCACCCGGCCAGCACCACCCACGGACGCCTTTCGGCCGAGCAGCAGCAGGCGGCAGGCATAGATCAGGGGCTGATCCGCGTGGCCGTGGGGCTGGAGGAGATCGACGACATACGCGCCGACCTGGCGCAGGCGCTGGCGCGAATCTAGCGCTATGCAGCAGCAGGCGGACGGATGGCGCGAGAAGTGGGACCAGCGGCATGCCGCTGCCGAGGGGCATGGCGAGGTGGCCAGCGTGCTGCTGCACAACAGCCACCTGTTGCCGGCGCATGGTGCGGCGCTGGATCTGGCCTGCGGCCGGGGCGCCAGCGCGGTCTGGCTTGCCGCGCGCGGGCTGCAGGTGAGTGCCTGGGATCTGTCGCCGGTTGGCATCGACAGGCTCGAAGCGCTGGCGCGCGAGCAGGGGGTTGAACTGCACGCCGAAGTGCGTGATGTGATCGCGGCGCCGCCCGAACCCTCGTCGTTCGACCTGATTCTGGTCAGCTACTTTCTGGAGCGTTCGCTGGCGCCCGCGCTGATCGCGGCGCTGCGGCCCGGCGGGCTGCTCTGCTATCAGACCTTCAGCGTCGATGCGGTCAGCGACTGCGGTCCCTCCAATCCCGATTTCCGACTGGCGGAGAACGAACTGCTGCGGCTCTTCGCGCCCTTGCGGGTACGCGCCTACCGTGAGGAGGGGCGGCTGGGTGACTGCAGTCGCGGAGTTCGGGATATCGCCTGGCTGGTGGCGGAGCGTAATTGCGCCTGAGCGGTTTTTCACCCGGTTTGGCCGGTATGTAGTGTACGTCAGTTTTTTTTACACTCATTTGGAAATGGTTATAGTCCAGCACGACGATCCAACTATAACTGACTGTTAAGAAAGCGATTGGCAAAACTGGCAGAAGAATTGCTATATTTAGCGGAAATGCGGATTGAAGCAGTGCTACAGCGAGTATGATCCGTATTTTGGGTCAGTCATTTCAAGAACAAAAGGGAGTTATTTACAATGAAAAGGGTATACCGATCTCTGGTGGCCGGGGCTGCACTGACGCTCTTCGCTATGGCGAGTCAGGCAGCACCTTTGCACCAGTTCAATTGGACGGGCACACTCAAGATTACCGGGTTTGACATCACATCAGGTTCCAATTTTCTGAACCCCGACAACAATTTGTTTACCACGCGCATGGAGTGGACCATCGATAATGGCAGCTCCAGTACCCTTGGTACGCCATCCGGTGCACCCACTGTGGTGTCGGGGGCATTGACGCTCTCAAGTGTGCCGGCGCAAATCAGTTCACTTCCGGTGACGATTATCACCAACATTGCTGATTTCCTGCTCAGTTCTGGTGTGCCGGCCGGTCCTATCAACTTCCCGCCGAGTTTTCCTGTGGCCTCTGCATCAGGAGCATCGCTCTTCACTGTTCCAATCGTGGATGCAGGGTCAGGTTTGGATACCTCACTTAATTTCACTTATATAGAAACGGGTCCCAACTCGTTGATATATGACGTGACTGAAACTCCCTCCATGGGCAGCGTTGGTTCACTGGGTTTTCTGTTCAACAATCTCGACGGTAGCGTGAGTCCTCCGAAAGATGGAATCATTCAGCGTGGATTTGTGCTGAATGCGACGGTCGAAGAGGTTCCGACTGGAGATGTACCTGCTCCGGCCACTCTTTTGCTGGTAGCGCCGGGCCTGTTGGGACTCTTCCTTCGCAGAAGTCGGGCATAAGTCGTCGCTGGTCGAGAATCACGGATGATTCTTGCCACGGCGGTATCCTTGTAATATCAAGGATCTCAACCTCGAATCGGGTCAGGCTTGAAGTTAAGGAGAGGAAGTCATGGAAACTACAATAAAAGGGATCTTGTGCGCCACTGCTCTGTTGTCAGGCTCGGCTACGGCAGCGGTTCAGCACGTGTTTGACTGGACGGGGATCCTGACAATTACAGGTTTTTCTCCCTCCGGGCTGAACAACCCAGATGGTATTACCAGCACGATGCGTTTTGAGTGGGTGATCGATGATGACAGCTCGTTCACGATAGGTCCGGCCGTCACCGGGCCTGTCACTGTCGAGGGTAACTTCACCATTCTCAACTTTTTGGGGCCGGGAACAACACGGGAGTTGCCTGTAGAGGTGATTTCGGTAATTGCGGATGAACTGCCACCGGGCTCGGCGACTTTTCCTCCAGGTGTGACGCCAAAATACGAAGCGCACGGAAATCCTGTAGTAGCAGTGCCCTTTGTGGACCCCGGCAGTCTTATCGACTCCACGATGAATATCACTGATATGGTGTTCGACGGCAATGTTTTGACCTACGACCTCACTGAAGTCGTTAACCCGGGAGGTTTCGGCAGCCTGGCGTTCGTGTTTGCTTCGATGGATGGGGCGATATCGGGTATCCCGGACGGAAGCATTTCTCGGCCCTTCGATCTGAACGTCACGGTATCGGCGGTTCCCATACCAGCTGCCGTCTGGCTGATGGGTTCAGCGGTTCTCGGGCTGATCGGCTTCGGACGCCGTAGCTGGGGATAGCAGGCACTGCAATCAGGGGTGGCAGTGCCCGTTTTGTAAGAGAACCAGCGATAGATCGACTTCACGGCGTAGGCCGGAGTTGTGGCACAGGGGTGCGCCGGTTACGAACCAAAGGCTGGGGAGTAGTGCATGGATGCACTGAGTGCAAACCTGAGGATGGAATCCAGAGAAACGCCCACAGTAGTTGGACTGAACTGCGGTCTTCACCGCTATAACGGGT
>JAGRGU010000006.1 GCA_020445335.1 Gammaproteobacteria bacterium | reverse complement strand
CAGAGAGTGGTTGCAGAATAGTCGCGATCGCAACCGAACAACAGTAAAGATCGGCCCGGTTACTCTCATGCTCGAAGATGCCATAGCCCGCGACGATATCACGCTGGACTGTTTCCGCTGCCACGATGAACGCTACCTGGCCAGTTTTCTGTGGCAGCGGGAGGAGCTGCGCGTATCCGGCCGTCGCTGCGGCAAGGGCGGCGTCTTGCTGATGAAAAACGGCGATGGCCAAAGCATTGGCTTCATCACCTTCTCCTTCGACACCACGCGTCGGTCGCTGCAGATGAATACCGGCGGCACCACCGGCAAGTACCGCAACATGGGCTACGGCATTCCGCTGCTCGACAGCTTCTACAGTCTGCTGTTCGTGATGGGGATTTCGCAGATCTCAATCACCTCGGGCATCGACAACCCCTTCGTGCTGATGCTGATCGACAGGCGCTACGGATTCGGCCCCGAGACCGGTGCGGCGGAGAATGCGATGCTGATCGGCGCCGCGGACGGCGGAAATGCCAACAGCTTCCCGGTCTGGTTCCTCGGCGAAGCGGCGCGCCGACGGATCAGGCACGACGAGAACGGGTCGCCGCCCGACCCGTTCGGTCCCAGTTACCGCGAAGTCGAAAGCATCGACGCGATGCCAGACGACAGCAGCACCGTCTACGTCGGCGAACTCTACAGGATCGAGGACCGGCTCAAATTCTACCGCCGCGTCCTGACCTTCGTGCCGGAGCTCTACCACCGTCCCGATGATACCGCCGCGAAGCAGCGGATCATCTGGAAGTCGCGTAACCTGACGCGGGCGCAATCGCGTCTCGCCGCGGCCACGCCGGCCGACCCCTAGCGCTGCCGCGGCGGTGTACGGCTTCTGCTAATCGCCGCGCCGCCAGCCATGGAACCGCTCCACCCAGCGTAGCAGCCTCTCCGGCGTGTGCGCCTTTTTCCAGTTGCCGGCGGCAAACTTGTTGCCTTCGGTCCAGGTCGGGTAGATATGGATGGTGCCGAGAATCTTGTTCATGCCGAGCCCGTGGCGCATCGCGGTGACGAATTCCGCGATCAGATCGCCGGCGTGCTCGCCGAGAATGGTGACACCGAGTATCCGGTCCTTGCCCGGCACCGTCAGCACCTTGACGAAACCGTAATCCTCGCCATCGGCGATCGCACGGTCGAGATCATCCAAGCCGTAAACCGTCACCTCGTACTCCACCCCCTGCTCGATCGCATCCTGCTCGTTGAGACCCACCCGCGCCACTTCGGGATCGGTGAAGGTGGCGAAGGGGATCACCGAATAGTCGACCTTGAACCTGCGGAAGAGACCGAACAGCGCGTTGACCGACGCGTACCAGGCTTGGTGCGAAGCGGTATGAGTGAACTGGTAAGGCCCGGTGACATCGCCGCAGACGTAGATGTTGGGAAAATTTGTCTGCAGAAACTCGTTGGCCTCGACGGTGCGCCGCTCGGTGAGCTGAACGCCCAACTCCTCGAGTCCGAATCTGCTGGTGTTGGCGGCGCGACCGACCGCCACCAGCACGCGATCGAACTCGAGCTCGACACTCTTGCCATCGTGTTCCGCAACCAGGATGTTGACACCGTTTTCGACCCGGAACGACTTCGCCGTGTGACCCAGCATGACCCGCACGCCCTCTTCGCCGAAACGCTCGGCGACCATCGACGAAACCTCGAGATCCTCGCGAATCATCAACCTGGGCGCCATCTCCACGACGGTCACTTCCGAACCGAAACGGGCGAAGCTCTGCGCCAGCTCGCAACCGATCGGACCGCCACCCAGCACCAGCAGGCGCCGCGGCAGCTCGCGCAGCTCCCAGAGATTGTCGGAGGTGAGATAGGGAAGTTCTGCCAGCCCCTCGATCGGTGGCACGAAAGGGCGCGCACCGGTGGCGACGATGATGCTGCGCGTCGTCAGCCGGCGGCCGTTCACCTCGACCTCGTAGGGCGAGACGATGCGCGCCTCCCCCTGGATCACGTCGACGCCGAGGCCGGTGAAGCGCTCCACCGAGTCGTGCGGTTCGACCTGCTTAACCACCCGCTGAACGCGCTCCATCACCGCTGTGAAATCCAGCTCCGCGCTCGCGCCGCTGAATCCGAACTCGCGCGCCCGTCTGATCTGTGCCAGGAAACGCGCCGAACGAATCAGCGCCTTGGAGGGGACACAGCCGGTATTGAGGCAGTCGCCGCCCATCTTGTGCTTTTCGATCAGCGTCACCCGGGCCTTGACCGCGGCTGCGATGTAGGCGGCCACCAATCCGCCCGAGCCGGCGCCGATGACGATCAGGTTGCGGTCGAATCTGGCAGGCTTCGGATAACCGGCCAGCGCCTTGCGCGCCTTGACCAGCGCCAGCACCCACTTCGCGATCAGCGGGAACAGACCGAGCAACACGAAGGAGAGGATCAGCCCCGGGGAGAGTATGCCGGAGAGCGAATCTATCTGCGCCAGCTGGGTGCCCGCGTTGACGTAGACGATGGTACCCAGCAGCATGCCCACCTGGCTCACCCAGTAGAAGGTGGTGGTGCGGATACTGGTCAGCCCCATCACCAGGTTGATGACGAAGAACGGGAACAGCGGCACCAGGCGCAGCCCGAAGAGATAGAAGGCGCCATCCTTTTCAATGCCGCGGTTTATCGCGCGCAGCCGGTCGCCGAATCTGCTCTGCACCGTGTCGCGCAACAGAAACCTGGCGATGATGAACGCCAGCGTAGCGCCGATGGTGGAGGCGAAGGAGACCAGTATCGTGCCGACCACCAGGCCGAATATGGCGCCGATCGCCAGCGTCATGATCGCCGCGCCCGGCAGCGACAACGCGGTCACCGCAATGTAGACCAGAAAGAAGATCAGGGCGCTCTGCCAGGGGTTCTCCGCCCGCCACTGCTCGAGACCGGCCTGTTGCGCCTTCAGGTTCTCGAGCGTCAGATAACTGCCGAGATCGAAAATAAAAAAAGCAGCAACCAGTAGCGCGACCGCCGCGAGCAGTATGCCTTTGCCCAAGTTCATTGTTCTCTACCCTTTGAAGTTTTTGTGGTTGCCAATAGGGACCGATGCAGCACGGGTTTGATTTCAGAACATAGCAGAATTCACCAGGCGCCACCCCCAGCCATCCCCAACCGGCGGCGATGCGCACCCGCGGTTTGCAATATCGCCGGCAGAGCGTATGTTGCTGTCACCACCCGACAGCGCAGCAAACCTCGAGATGCAACGACAGCAAAGAGTCCTGGTCACCGGCGGCGCCGGATTTCTCGGATCGCATCTCTGCGACCGTCTGCTCGAGGCGGGGCACGAGCTGCTCTGCGTCGACAACTACTACACCGGCACCAGGCGCAATATCCTGCATCTGCGCGACCACCCGCGCTGCGAACTCGTGCGCCACGACATCACCTTTCCGCTCTATGTCGAGGTCGACCGGATCTACAACCTGGCGGCCCCTGCATCGCCGCTCCATTACCGAATCGATCCGGTGCAGACCACCAAAAGCTGTGTGCACGGCGCGATCAACATGCTGGGGCTGGCCAAGCGCCTGCGGGCGAGGATACTGCAGGCGTCGACCAGCGAGGTATACGGTGACCCCGGCGTGCACCCGCAGACCGAAAGCTACTGGGGCAACACCAACCCGATCGGTCCCCGCTCCTGCTACAACGAGGGCAAACGCTGCGCCGAGACGCTCTTTTTCGACTACCACCGTCAACATCGGCTGCAGATAAAGGTTGCCCGCATCTTCAACACCTACGGCCCGCGCATGGCCATCGGCGACGGTCGTGTGGTCTCGAACTTCATCGTGCAGGCGCTGCGCGGGGAGGATATAACCATCTACGGCGGGGGTACGCAGACACGCTCCTTCTGCTATGTCGACGACCTGGTGGACGGACTCATCCGGCTGATGAACGGCAGAGCCGAGTTCACCGGACCGGTCAACCTCGGCAACGACCGCGAGGTCAGTATCGCCGCGCTTGCGGAGATGATCGTCGAGCTGGTGGGTTCGGGTTCCAGAATCGTCCACAAACCACTGCCGGAGGATGATCCGCTGCGCCGCCAGCCCGACCTGACGCTGGCACGGCGCGAACTGGCGTGGCAGCCTGCCACTCCGCTTGAGGAGGGGTTGCGACGGACCATCGCCTATTTCGAGGCGGCGCTGCGCGCGAGTTGAGATTCCGGGGACAGTATACCTATTTCCGCTTAGGAAATAGGTATACTGTCCCCGGAACGCGGCCGCTAATCCAGCAGCGCCGCGTGCGCCGCCGCCAGCCGTGCCACCGGCACCCTCGGTGCCGAGCAGGAGACGTAGTTCAGGCCGGCCTGGTGACAGAAGCGGATCGACGCCGGGTGGCCGCCGTGCTCGCCGCAGATGCTGACGGTCAGCTCGGGGCGCTTCTCGCGGCCCCAGTCGACGGCCAGCTGCATCAGCTTGCCGACACCCTTGACGTCGAGCACCTCGAACGGGTTGTCCTGCAGGATACCGTTCTCGTTGTACATCGGCAGGAACTTGTTCTCGGCGTCCTCGCGCGAGAAGGAGAAGGTCGCCTGCGACAGGTCGTTGGTGCCGAAGGAGAAGAACTCGGCCTGCTCCGCCAGCGATTCGGCGCGCATGCAGGCACGCACCACTTCGATCATCGTGCCGAAACGGAAGTTGAGCTTGTGGCCGCACTCGGCCTCGACCTCGGCAAGGATCTGGTCGACGTGTTTCTTGACGTACTTCAACTCCTCGGCGGTGCAGACCTGCGGCACCATGATCTGCGGATGCACGTCGATCCCCTTCTTGGAACAGTCGGCCGCCGCCTCCAGCGCGGCACGGATCTGCATCGAGTAGATCTCCGGGAAAGTGATGCCCAGGCGCACGCCGCGGTGGCCCAGCATCGGGTTGGTCTCGAACAGCGCGCGCACCTTGCGCAGCATCGTCTCCTTCTTGGCGATCGCCTCCTCGACCAGATGGGTGTCGACCAGGCGGCGCATATGGTCGGCATCCTTCTGCGCCCGCTCGGCGCTCTCCAGCAGCAGCATCGAGTTGGCCATCACCTCCATACCCTGCGCCGAGTCGCGCAAGTGGCGCAGCTTCTGCAAATCGTCCTGCAACTGCTGCTCGGATGGGAGAAATTCGTGGATCGGCGGATCGAGCAGGCGGATGGTGACCGGATAGGGGGCCATCGCCTCGAACAGCTCCTTGAAGTCGGCGCGCTGCATCGGCAGCAGCCGATCGAGCGCCGCCTGGCGCTGCTCGGCGGTCTCGGCGACGATCATCTCGATCACCACCGGCAACCGCTCGACATCGTTGAACATGCGTTCGGTGCGGCACAGACCGATGCCGCGGGCACCGTAGTTGATCGACCGGCGCGCGTCCAGCGCGGTGTCGGCGTTGGCCATCACCGTCAGTTTCGCCATCTCATCGGCCCAGGTCAGCAGCGTGGTCAGCTCGCTGGTGAACTCCGGTTCGACCGTCGGTACTTCGCCGGCGTATACGTTGCCGCTGGAGCCGTCGATGGTGATGATGTCCCCCTCCTTGATGACGATGCTGCCGACATAAGCCTCGCGCCGGCGCACATCGACCGAAATCCCCTCGGCACCGGCCACGCAGGGCTTGCCCATGCCGCGCGCCACCACCGCCGCGTGCGAGGTCTTGCCGCCGCGGCTGGTGAGAATGCCCTGCGAGGCGAAGAAGCCGTGGATATCCTCGGGCTTGGTCTCCTCGCGCAGCAGGATCACCTTCTCGCCGAGCTGTTTGCCGCGCTCCTCGGCACGGTCGGCGTCGAATACCGCGTGGCCCGAGGCCGCCCCCGGCGAGGCCGGCAGACCCTGCGCCAGTGCGGTGACGCGCACGCTGGGGTCGAGCCGCGGATAGAGCATCTGCTCCAGCAGCGCCGGTTCGATGCGCAGCAGCGCGGCGCGCTTGTCGATCAGCCCCTCCTTCTCCATCTCCACCGAGGTGCGCACCATCGCCACGGCGTTCATCTTGCCGTTGCGCGTCTGCAGGCAGTA
>JAGRGU010000059.1 GCA_020445335.1 Gammaproteobacteria bacterium | reverse complement strand
TCTCCGGCACCATCACCGACGCCTCGGGTCGCACGCTCTCCGGACAGACCACGGAGGCCTTCTACAACTCGCTGCGTCATGCGCGTCCACTCGCCATCGGTCTCAACTGCGCGCTCGGCCCGCAGCAGCTGCGACAGTATGTCGAGGAGATGGCGCGCATTTCGACGACCTGCGTCTCCGCCCACCCCAACGCCGGACTCCCCAATGAATTCGGCGAATACGATCTCGGACCCGATGCCATGGCGCAGCAGATCGCGGAATGGGCAGGCAGCGGTTTTCTGAACATTGTCGGCGGATGCTGCGGTACCACGCCCGAGCATATCCGCGCCATCGCCGCGGCAGTCGAAGGCATCGCGCCGCGGCCGCTGCCGGAGATCGCCCGCGACTGCCGTCTGGCAGGGCTTGAGCCGCTCAACATCTCGCCGGAGACGCTTTTCGTCAACGTTGGCGAACGCGCCAACGTAACCGGGTCGGCCAAATTCAAACGCTTGATTCTGGAAGAGAAATACGAGGAGGCGTTGGAGGTCTGCCGGCAACAGGTGGAGAACGGCGCGCAACTGATCGACATCAACATGGACGAGGGGATGCTCGAGTCGCTGCAGGCGATGGTGCGCTTCCTGCACCTGATAGCCGCCGAGCCGGACATCGCGCGCGTGCCGGTGATGGTCGACTCCTCAAAATGGGAGGTGCTGGAGGCCGGCCTGAAATGCATCCAGGGCAAGGGGGTGGTCAACTCCATCTCGCTGAAAGAGGGCGAGGAGAAGTTCGTCCAGCAGGCAAAACTGATCCGGCGCTATGGTGCCGCGGCCGTGGTGATGGCGTTCGACGAGGAGGGTCAGGCGGATACGCTGGAGCGCAAATTCGAGATCTGCAGCCGCGCCTACCGGGTGCTGACCGAAACGGTCGGCTTCCCGCCGGAGGATATCATCTTCGACCCCAACGTCTTCGCCGTCGCCACCGGCATCGAGGCGCACAACGGCTATGGCGTCTCCTTCATCGATGCCTGTCGCCGCATCTCGAACGAGCTGCCCCACGCCCTGATCTCGGGCGGCATCTCCAATGTCTCTTTCTCGTTTCGCGGCAACAATCCGGTACGCGAGGCGATCCATGCGGTGTTCCTCTACCACGCCATCAAGGCCGGGCTGTCGATGGGCATAGTCAATGCCGGTCAACTGGCGATCTACGACGATCTGCCGCCGGAGCTGCGCGAGCGGGTCGAAGACGTGGTGCTCAACCGGCGCCCCGACAGCACCGAGCGCCTGCTCGAGATCGCCGACAAATACCGCGGTGACGGCAGTTCCAGCGGCGCCAATGCCGCCGATCTGGCCTGGCGCGACTGGCCGCTGGAGAAGCGCCTCGAACACGCGCTGGTAAAGGGAATCACCGAATACATCGAGGCGGATACCGAAGCGATCCGGCAGAACTCCCCGAGCAGCATCGCTGTCATCGAGGGCCCGTTGATGGACGGCATGAACGTCGTCGGCGAGCTCTTCGGTGATGGCAAGATGTTTCTGCCGCAGGTGGTCAAGTCCGCGCGCGTTATGAAAAAAGCGGTCGCCTACCTGGAGCCGTTCATCCAGCAGGAGAAGGCCTCCGCCGCCGAAACGCAGGGGCGGATCCTGCTGGCAACGGTCAAGGGCGACGTGCACGATATCGGCAAGAACATCGTCGGCGTGGTACTGCAGTGCAACAACTACGAGGTGATCGACCTCGGTGTCATGGTCGCCGCCGAGACGATCCTGCAGCAGGCGCAGGCGCAGCGGGCGGATATCATCGGCCTCTCCGGCCTGATCACCCCCTCGCTCGATGAGATGGTGCATATCGCCAAGGAGATGGAGCGCCTGCAGATGGCGACCCCGCTGTTGATCGGTGGCGCCACCACCTCGCAGATCCACACCGCGGTCAAGATCGCGCCGCAATACAGCGGCGCGGTGGTCTACGTGCCGGATGCCTCGCGCGCGGTCGGCGTCGCCAGCGCACTGCTATCGCGCGATCAGCATGACGACTATGTGGCGGCCATCAAAGAGAGTTACCGGCAGGCACGCGAGCGCCGCGCGAGCCAGCAGGAGAAGCGCTCGCTGCTCTCACTGGAGGAGGCACGGGCGAACCCGATCCCGCTGCAGTGGCAGAGCTATCAGCCGCCGCGGCCGCAAGCGCTGCAACCGATCTTCGAATCGGAGATCCAACCCACGACGATCGAGCGTCAGGGCGGTGGCGTGCTGTTGCGCTTCGACAGAGTCCCGCTGACCGAACTCACCCCCTACATCGACTGGACCTTCTTCTTCCACGCCTGGGAGCTGAAGGGGCGCTACCCGCAGATCCTCGACGACGACGCCAAGGGCGCGGAGGCGCGCAAGCTGTTCACCGACGCACAGACGATGCTGACGCGCATCTGCCAGGAACAGTGGCTGCAGGCCAACGCCGTGGTCGGTTTCTTCCGTGCCAACAGCGATGGCGACGACCTGCTCCTCTACCGCGACGAGGCAGCTCGGGAGCAGCTCGCCCGCTTCCACTTTCTGCGCAAGCAGGGGCGTCAGCCGCAAGGGAAGCACAACGACTGCCTGGCCGATTTCGTCGCCCCGGTGAGCAGCGGCGTTGCCGACTATCTGGGCGCGTTCGCCTGTACCGCGGGCATCGGTATCGACACACTGGTCGAACGCTTCCAGGCGGATCACGACGACTACAGCGCGATCCTGCTGAAGGCACTGGCCGACCGGCTCGCCGAGGCAATGGCCGAATGGCTGCACCGGCAGGTGCGGGTCGGCTTCTGGGGTTACGCCGTGGACGAACAGCTCTCCAACGAAGCCCTGATCGAGGAGCGCTATCGCGGCATCCGCCCGGCGCTGGGCTATCCGGCCTGCCCCGATCACAGCGAAAAGGATTTGCTCTGGCAACTGCTCGACGTGGAGCGCGGCAGCGGTATCTCGCTCACCGAATCCAAGGCGATGGTTCCCACCGCTGCGGTCAGCGGCCTATACTTCAGCCATCCCCAAGCCCGCTACTTCGCAGTCGGCAAAATCGACCGCGACCAGGTTGCCGACTATGCGCGGCGCAAAGGGATTGCCCTGGCGGAGGCTGAGCGCTGGCTGGCGCCCAATCTCGGCTATGATCCTGCATGACGCGGGGTTCAGCGAACCACCTGCGCGGCCGATAGATTCAGCGTCGCCCGGGTGTTGACGAATCCCCGGTGGGACAATAGATTGCAGGCACAATAAAAAACCCGATTCCCAAAGGAGGCTGCATGCTTAAGTCCGGAGATCCGGCGCCAGAATTTGAGCTGCCGAGCGCCGACCTCGAAATGGTTCAGTCGGCGGACCTGTACGGAAGTTTCAATCTGGTGATCTACTTCTATCCGAAGGACGATACGCCCGGCTGCACGATGGAGGCGATCGAGTTTTCGGATCTGCTCGACGACTTCAGGGCGAAAGAGACGCTGGTGCTCGGGGTCAGCCGGGACAACTGCCTCAGCCACGGCGATTTCCGCGACAAGCACGGTCTCACGATTCAGCTGCTGTCGGATACCGACGGCGTGCTTTGCGAAGCCTTCGACGTCTGGCGCGAAAAGGAGGCACACGGCGAAAAACGGATGGGTATTCTGCGTTCGACCTTCATCATCGACAAGAACGCCACCATCCGGCATGCGATCTACGACGTCAAACCCAAATCCCATGCGGCGCAGATTCTCGAGCTGGTGAGAGAACTTTGATCATTCGCTCCCCAACGGCGGATCTGCCCCACGAAAGGGTCGCAAAGGGCCATGGCCCGGCTGCGTCCGCAACCGCTCTGCGGGCATGGCCAATAGTCACTTCGCCCCCCCCACACAGCAGCCGGCTACGGCATCCCCGCTCCGGCTGAACCGGTACCCGCCGCACCGTGAAACTGCGCACTCAGATACTGCTCTTCTTCCTGCTGATTGCGCTGCTACCGCTGATCGTGGCAGTCGGACTCAACCTGCCACTGGTTCTGGAGCGCATGGAGCTCTTCTACCACAAGGCCCACCTGCAGAACCTGCGTGCCGATTTTCGTGATCTCGACCAGCATCTCGCGTCACGCGAGGAGATGGTAAAGCTGCTCTCCAGGCTGCCTGAACCCGGCAGCATGCTCGGGCACTCCAGCCAGGACGAGCAGACGATCGATCAGGCGCGTACCCGCTACACCAGTTGGATCAATCAGATTCTGCGGGACCAACTGGATATCATCCAGATAATATTTCTCGACTCGAACGGCAATGAGCGCTTCTGGCTCGAGCGCGATATCAACAGCCAGCAGTGGCAACCGACGCTGACGCCGCCCGCTCCGCTCAATCGTGAATTCATCAACAGCGTGTTGCAAGTCTCGCCGGGCAACATACTCGCCAGCCCGATCAGCCTCGCACCGGAAGCTGGTGCGGAGGATCCACGCCGCATCATGACACTGCGGCTGGCTGGCACCATCGGCGATGCCGAGCAGCAGATCATCGGCGCCGTCATGCTCAATATCGACGTCGGTGGTATCGCCCGCTACTACCGCAACACGCTTTGGGTGCACGCCAACGGCACTTTTCTGCAGTACACCGGCAGCGAGATCCCCGGCGGTAACGCGTTCGCGCAATTCGACGGTCTGGCGGCCATTTTCGCCAGCGAGAAACCGGCACTTTGGAAAGGGGACGGCGGGCAGATCATGTGGGTGCCGATGTTTCTGACCGAGCAGTCGGGCGCGCTCTGGGTCGGACGCTCGGTCGATCCCTCCCCCATCTCGCAGTTTCGCAACGCGCTGACGCTGCGGGTGTTGACCATGGTACTGCTGCTCTCGATCGCCGTTTGGTTCGCCGCCCGCTGGGCCGCCTCACGCGCCGACCGCATCGGCCGCGAGCTGATCGACGGCGTCCAGCAGGTCCTCAATGACGAAGGCGAAGTTAAGTTCGATTGGGAAAGCCCGCAGGAACTGAAAAAGCTCGGCCAGAACCTGTCGCGACTCTCGACCGAACATGTCCGCAACATCCGCGATCTGCGCCTGCACGCGGAGAAGCTGGAGGAGTCGAACCGCTACAAATCGCAGTTTCTCGCCAACGTAAGCCATGAGCTGCGGACCCCGCTCAACTCCATCCTGCTACTGTCGAAACTGCTGGCCGAGAGCCGTGCTGGGCTCTCCGCCGAACAGGTGCAGCAGGCGCGGGTGATCAACGAGGCTGGTAGCGACCTGCAGGCATTGATCGACAATATTCTCGATCTCTCCCGCATCGAGGCAAGACGCGCGACCATCAATCGGGAACAGACCGACCTGCCTGAACTGCTGCAGTCGCTGGTGGAGCTGGTGGAACCCCAGTTTCAGGCCAAGCCGCTGCCGTTGAGCCTCGAAATCGCAGCAGACGCGCCCCGCCGGATCGACACCGATCCCGACAAGCTTCGCCAGATCCTGAAGAATTTCCTCGCCAACGCGCTCAAGTTTACCGAACAGGGCAGCGTGCGGCTGCGCCTCGATGTCAGCGACAGGCCAGACTACGATCTCTGCCTGAGCGTCAGTGACACCGGCATCGGCATTCCGGAGTCGCAGCAGCAGCACATCTTCGAGGCGTTCAAGCAGGCCGACGGCGCCACCAACAGGCGCTACGGCGGAACCGGACTGGGGCTCTCGATCAGCCAACAGCTGGCACACTTGCTGGAAGGCGAGATCGAGCTGCGCAGCAGCGCCGGTCAGGGCGCCACCTTCTCCCTCCACCTGCCACTGAGGATGAGCCCGCAACGGGATGAAAGCGGCACGCAGAGCGAACCTTCCGACACGCCGGCCACGACTCCGCCCAACCCGACACCGGCGCCGCCCCCACCTGTGGAGATCCCGGCGAGCCTCAGCGGCTGCCGCGTGCTGCTGGTCGACGACGAGATCGACGACCTGCTCGAGCTGACGCAGTTGCTGGAGAGCTGGGGTATAGAAGTGACGGCGGCTGGAGACAGCAGCGAGGCGCTTGAGGTTCTGCAGGAAGAGGAGCCGTTCGATCTTGTGCTGATCGACATGCTGATGCCGCAATCGGAGAGCTATGATACGATCGAAACGATCCGCGGCCAGCAGCGGTTGCGCGATCTGGCGATCATCGCGCTGACCTCGGGCGATACACCCGACAATTTTCAGGCGCCCGCAGAGATCGGCGCCGACGAGCTGTTGAGCAAACCCGTGAACGAGCACCTACTCCTCGAAACGATTTCCCGGCATCTTCCCCGATGAACCGATACTCCGGCTTCAAACTGCTCATCGTCGACGATCACGAGCACAACCTGTTCACACTGCGCTCGTTGATACGCGAGCATATGGATGTGGAGATACTGGAGGCGACCTCCGGACGCCAGGCGCTGGAGATCGCGTTGCACAGCTCCGGTATCGACCTCATCATTCTCGACATCCAGATGCCGGAGATGGACGGGTTCCAGACCGCGTCGATGCTCAAGGTACGCAAAAAGACCCGTGGCATTCCGATCATTTTTCTCACCGCCGCGTTCAAGAGCGAAGAGTTTCAGCACAAGGGCTACGCGGTCGGCGCGGTCGACTATCTGCTCAAACCTATAGATGACAACCTGCTGATCAACAAAATCAGCACCTACTTCCGTCTCATCGAGAAGGAACGCAATCTCAACCTGGTGCTTGAGCAACGGGTCACCGAACGCACCGCCGCGCTCAATCAGGCTAACAACCACCTCGAGAACATCATCAACCACATGGGCGAAGCGCTGTTACTGCTCGATCCGGAAGGCCGCATAACACGCGCCAACCCGGCCGCCTGCAGCATGCTCGGCTACGCCGAGGAGGCTCTCAAGGAGCTCTCGATCGGTGATGTGTTCGAAGAGGAGGAGGACGATCAGGCCGGCGCATTCATGGGCACCTGGCTGGAGGCTTTGATCCGGGTCGGCGCTCTAAGTAAAATCGATGCACGCTTCATCGCCAGGGACGGGCGCAGAGTACCGATCCTGTTTTCGCGCACAGCAGTGCAGAATGAAAACGGCGAGATTACCGACATCATCTGTATCGCCAAGGATATGACCGGGTATGTACGCGAATCCGACCAGGATGATGTAACAGCGCTGAGGGTGGGAGACCCCCGCTAGCAGCAGCCAAGGAGTATGAGATGACCGAACCCAGCGACCAGGCGATACCCGACGAAGGCAACGAAGATACGGTTCTGACCGCCAACGCACTGAAGGCGATGGCCCACCCGCTGCGCTGGAAGATTCTCTGTTCGCTGGGCGATGCGGAGCTCTCGGTGGGCGAAATCGTCGAGCGTACCGGCACCTCGCAGAGCAATATCTCGCAGCACCTGGAGCAGTTGCGCAACAAGAACATCGTCGTCTCGCGCAAGGAGGCGAACCGAATCTACTACCGCATCCGCAACAGCCAGCTGCTGACGCTGATCGGGACCATGCGCACCGTGCTCTGTCCCGCCAATCTGGATGACCGCTATCCAAGCTGAGCGGAATGCCTCGCCGCTACAGGCCTATCGACAACACCTGGACGCGGGCGAACTGGAGGCGGATGCTGCCCAGGCCGAAGTGGTCGAGCAGCTCGATACGCTCTATCACAGGCTGCTGCAACCCGAACCCAGGCCCGGCTTGTTCAAGCGCCTGACCGGGCGAGTCGATCCCGTCAGGCTAGCGGGACTCTACATCTGGGGCAGCGTCGGCCGCGGCAAGACCTGGCTCGTCGATCTCTTCTACAACCGGCTGCAGTTCCGCAACAAACAGCGCATCCACTTCCACCGCTTCATGCAGCAGATCCATTCCAGGCTCGCCGGGCTGCGTGGTCAACCCGAACCGCTGGAGCAGATAGCAGCCGAACTGGCCGCCGAGATCCGGGTTCTCTGCCTCGATGAGTTCATCGTCACGGACATCGGTGACGCGATGATCCTCGCGCAACTGCTACGCGGACTGTTCCGACGCGGGGTCACGCTGATCACCACCTCCAACACGGCACCCGACAACCTCTATCTCGGCGGTCTGCAGCGTGCCAGCTTTCTGCCGGCGATCGAACTGCTGAAACAGCATACCCGGGTGATCGAGCTCTATGGCGATCTCGACTACCGACTGCGCTACCTGCAGCAGGCCAAGGTCTACCATACGCCACTGGGCGCCGCCAGCGACGCCATCATGGCGGAGGAGTTCGAGCGCCTCGCACCCGAAACTGCGCGCGCCGGTGGCGCCATCCAGATTCATCAGCGCGACATCGCGGTGGTCAAGATTGCCGACGATACGGTCTGGTTCCGCTTCGACGTGATCTGCGGTCCGCCGCGCAGCCAGGCCGACTATCTCGAGATCGCCCGCATCTTTCACACCGTATTGATCTCCGGCATCCCGCTGCTGAATGCCAACGAGGACGACGCGACACGCCGCTTTCTCTACCTGCTGGATGAGTTTTACGACCGCAGGGTGAAGCTGGTGGTCAGCGCCGACGCCCTGCCGGAGGCGCTCTATCGCGGCAGACGGCTGGCATTCGACTTCCAACGCGCAGTCAGTCGGCTCACCGAGATGCAATCGACGGACTACCTCGCCAGCCCGCACCGCCCCTGAGGACACCCCTGCCCTGACTCAAGTGCCGGGCGCGGAAGCACTAGCAGCGAAACCGGTAACGCGGGGGAATGGTTTTTGCAGCTTAAGTCGAAGGGGTATTGAGGTAGAATGGCCGCTCTCTGAGCAATCCGAGCTCTATCCATGACGCTAAAGGTTCTTCTACCGCTCTCGCTGGCTTTCATCATGTTTTCGATGGGGCTGGCCTTGGTTCTGGACGATTTCAAACGGGTCGTGTTGCAGCCAGTCGCGGTCGCATTCGGCCTTTTTGCGCAGATGCTGATGCTGCCGCTGATCGCATTCTTGCTGATTGCGCTCTTCCCGCTCACACCCGAGCTCGCAGTCGGGCTATTGATCCTGGCCGCGAGCCCTGGCGGAATAACCTCCAATCTGCTGACCCATATCGCCGGAGGGGACAGCGCGCTCTCGATTACGCTGACTGCCGTAACCAGCCTGCTCAGCGTCCTCTCACTGCCGCTCATCGTCAATCTGGGGATGACGGTCTACGCCGGCAGTACGGAGAGCCTGACGTTACCGTTGGGGTCGATGATTCTGGGAATTTTTCTGATCTCCACGCTGCCGCTCCTGCTCGGCATGCTGATACGCCGTTTCCAACCCAGATTGGCAGCGCGCATCGAACCGGCTGCCCGCAAGATCGCGGTTTTTCTCTTCCTGATGATCGTCGTGGCCACCTTCATGGGACAGTGGGGCAGCATCGGCGAGAATTTCGCCGCCGCGGGGCCGGTCGTGATTGCGCTCAACGTCGCCACCATCGCCTTCGCCCTCGGCGGCGGACGGCTGATCGGGCTGGATACCCGGCAACGCATTGCAATCGGCCTCGAGTGCGGCCTGCAGAACGCGGCGATGGGAATTTTTGTCGCCGGAACGCTGCTCGCCAACAGCACCATGATCGTACCCAGCATTATCTATGCGCTGGTGATGAACATCAGTGCCGCAGCTTTCATCCTCGCCTACCGCGAACCGGTACGGCGTTTTCTGCTCTCGCGCTAGGACGGCAACGCAATGGATGCCGACATCATCGAACTGCAGACACGCCTCGCTTTCCAGGAGGAGAGCATTCTCGAGCTGTCCGACGTCCTCGCCCGGCAGCAGCGGGAGATCAGCGCATTGACGACCAAACTGGAACTGCTGCAGCAGCAGATCGAGCTATTGGCGGAGTCGGGCGCCGCCGAGGAGGAACCGCCACCGCCCCACTACTGAGGCCGCAGCGCGGGCGACCGGGAACCGTCAACCGTGATAGGCAGGACTCAACTCGTGCACCGCTTCCACCAGCGCAGCTGCATGGTCCGGATTGACATCCGGGTGTATGCCATGTCCCAGATTGAAGACATGGCCGCTGCCGTAGCCGTAACTGGCGAGCACTTCGGCGACCGCTGACCTGATACGTTGCGGTGAAGCGTAGAGAATGCTGGGGTCGATATTTCCCTGCAGCGCCACCCGGTCCTTCACCAGCTCGCGCGCCACGGCGAGATCCGTGGTCCAGTCGACGCCCAGCGCATCGCAGCCGCTCTCCGCCATGGCGCCGAGCCACTGGCCGCCCCCCTTGGTGAAGAGTATGACCGGCACCCGACGCCCCTCGCTCTCGCGTGTCAATCCCTGCACGATGCGCTTCATATAGGCGAGCGAGAAGGTGCGATAGTCACTCGGGCTGAGCACGCCGCCCCAGGTATCGAAGATCATGACCGCCTGGGCGCCCGCGGCAATCTGTGCGTTCAGATAGCTGATGACCGATTCAGCGGTGGTCGAGAGCAGCTGGTGCATCAACTCGGGACGCTCGAACATCATCCCCTTGACCTTCGAGAAGCTCTTGGTGCTGCCACCCTCGACCATGTAGGTTGCCAGCGTCCAGGGACTGCCGGAGAAACCGATCAGCGGAACCGTACCGTCCAGCTCACGGCGGATGGTCCTTACTGCGTCCATCACATAGCCGAGGTCCTGCTCGGGATCGGGCACCCCGAGCGCCTTCACGGCGGCCTCGTCCTGCACCGGATTGGTGAATCGCGGTCCCTCCCCCTCGGCAAAATAGAGTCCCAACCCCATCGCATCGGGGATGGTGAGAATATCGGAGAAGAGAATGGCCGCGTCCAGCGGGAAGCGGCGCAGCGGCTGCATGGTCACTTCGCAGGCCAGATGCGGATTCTTGCACAGGTCGAGAAAACTCCCGGCCTGGCTGCGCGTGCGCCTATACTCGGGCAGATAGCGCCCCGCCTGGCGCATCATCCAGACCGGAGTAACCTCCACGGGTTGGTGCAGCAGCGCACGCAGAAAACGGTCGTTCTTTAGCTCAGTCACGCTCTTTCCGTCGATTTTCCAGGTTGGTCGAATCGATATTAACGCGGCAGCTCCGAGGCGCCCATAAGATAGGCATCGACCGCACGTGCGCACTGCCGCCCCTCACGGATTGCCCACACCACCAGCGACTGGCCGCGGCGCATGTCGCCTGCCGCGAAGATCCCGTCGATAGAGGTCTTGTAGGCGTCCTTACCCTCGGTCGTACCCTTGACATTGCCGCGTTGGTCGAGCTCGGTCTTGAGCTCTTCCAGCATCCCCTTGTGCACCGGATGCAGAAATCCCATGGCCAGGGTGACCAAGTCAGCCCTGAGCTGGAACTCGGAGCCCGCCACCTCGCTCATCTGCCAGCGGCCGTCGGCATCCTGACTCCACTCCACTTTGATGCAGTTGACCGCAGATACCCTGCCATTCCCGTCATCTTCAAAAGATTTCGTCGCCACCGACCACATTCGCTCGCACCCCTCCTCCTGCGAACTGGAGGTACGCATCTTGTTGGGCCAGTGAGGCCAGGTCAGCCCTTTGTCCTCTTTCTCCGGCGGCCGGGGCATGATCTCGATCTGGGTGACCGAGGTCGCCCCGTGGCGCGTCGAGGTACCGATGCAGTCGGAACCCGTATCGCCACCGCCGATGACCACCACGTGCTTACCGGTGGCGGAGATGAACTTGGAGTCGGGGATATGGTCACCCTGCACCCGATGGCTGTTGCAACGCAGGAAGTCCATCGCGAAGTGGATTCCACCAAGTTTACGCCCCGGCACCGGCAGATCGCGCGGCTGTTCCGAGCCTCCCGCCAACACCACAGCGTGAAACTCGTCGACCAGCTTGCGCGCCGGTATATCCACGCCGATATGGGTATTGGCGTGGAACTTGACCCCTTCGGCGGTCATCTGCGCGATACGGCGGTCGATCACCTTCTTGTTGAGCTTGAAATCCGGAATACCGTAACGCAGCAGACCACCGATGCGGTTCTCCTTCTCGTAGACGATGACCGAGTGTCCCGCCCGCGCCAACTGCTGAGCGCAAGCCATGCCGGCGGGACCGGAACCGACCACCGCCACCCGGCGCCCGCTCTTGTGCGGCGCGATCTGCGGCTGAATCCAGCCTTCGCTCCAGGCCTTTTCGACGATGCTGTACTCGATCGTCTTGATCGTGACCGGCGCGTCATTGAGATTGAGCGTGCAGGAGGCCTCGCAGGGCGCGGGGCAGACACGACCGGTAAACTCCGGGAAGTTGTTGGTCGAATGCAGCGTGTCGATGGCGGCCTTCCACTCCCAGCGATAGACCAGATCGTTCCAGTCCGGAATCAGATTGTTGACCGGACAGCCCGTATGGCAGTAGGGAATGCCGCAATCCATGCAGCGCGCACCCTGATTGCTCAGGTCCGCTTCACTCAGAGGTCTGACAAACTCCTGATAGTGGCTGACGCGGTCCGCTGCCGGCTGATATGTCCGGTCCTGGCGCGTGTACTCCATAAAACCCGTCGGCTTACCCATTGTTACTGCACCCCCTTACTGACTTCACTCTGCCGCGACCGTCTCTGCGCCTGGAGCTCCTCCAGCGCGCGCCTGTAGTCAACTGGCATCACTTTCACGAACTTCGGCAGATATGCATCCCAGTGGTCGAGAATCTTCTTCGCCACGCTGCTGCCGGTGTAGTGGAGATGGTTCTCGATCAACTGGCGCAGTCGAATCGAATCGAAGCGCGTCATGTCGTGGCTGACATCCACCCTGCCGTGCGTCTCCAGATCGCCACCCTGGTGATCCAGCTCCTCCAGCGCATCGTCCTCATCCTTGATCGGCTGCAGTTCCACCATGGCCAGGTTACAGCAACCCTCGAAATCGCCCTGCTCATCGAGCACATAGGCGATACCACCAGACATGCCCGCGGCGAAGTTACGCCCGGTCGGACCGAGACAGACGACCACACCACCGGTCATGTATTCGCAGCCATGATCACCAACCCCTTCGATCACCGCGGTGGCACCCGAATTGCGCACACAGAAACGCTCTCCGGCGACACCACGGAAGTAGCACTCACCACGGATGGCACCGTAGAGTACGGTATTGCCGACGATGATGTTCTCCTCCGCCCTCTCGATACCGGACTCCTGCGGCGGATAGATCACCAGGCGACCGCCCGAGAGACCCTTGCCGACATAATCGTTGCCCTCGCCCGCCAGTTCCAGCGTGACACCCTTGGCCGCCCAGGCACCGAATGACTGACCGGCTGTGCCCCGGGCCTTGATATAGATGGTGTCATCCGGCATGCCGGCAAAGCCGTACTTCTCCGCCACGCGCCCCGAGAGCATGGTGCCGAAGGTGCGATTGTAGTTGTGGATATCGATCTCGATCCTGACCGGTTCGGCACGCGCAAGCGCCGGTTCCGCCTGCGCGATCAACTGATGGTCGATCGCCTTCTCCAGGCCATGCTCCTGCTGCTCGCAGTTGTAGAGCGCAACCTCGCCTTCGACATCGGGTTTGGAGAGAATGCGGGAGAAGTCGAGTCCCTGCGCTTTGGAGTGCTCGATGGCCGAGCGCATATCCAGCCGGTCCATCTGCCCGATCATCTCGTCGAACTTGCGATAACCCAGTTTCGCCATCAGCTGGCGCACCTCTTCCGCGACGAAGAAGAAGTAGTTGACGACGTGCTCCGGCTTGCCGGTGAAGCGCTTGCGCAGCTCTGGGTCCTGGGTGGCGACACCCACCGGACATGTATTCAGATGGCATTTGCGCATCATGATGCACCCTTCGACGATCAAAGGCGCGGTTGCGAAACCGAATTCGTCGGCCCCTAGCAGTGCACCGACAACGACGTCGCGACCGGTGCGCAGACCACCGTCCACCTGTACCGCGATGCGTCCGCGCAGGCGGTTGAGCACCAGCGTCTGGTGGGTCTCCGCCAGGCCGATCTCCCAGGGAGAGCCGGCGTGCTTGATCGACGTGAGTGGACTGGCGCCGGTGCCGCCATCGTACCCGGAGATCGTGACATGGTCCGCATGCGCCTTGGAGACACCGGCGGCAACGGTGCCCACACCCACTTCGGATACCAGTTTCACCGAGATGCGCGCCTGCGGATTGACGTTTTTCAGGTCGTGAATCAGCTGCGCCAGATCCTCGATC
>JAGRGU010000058.1 GCA_020445335.1 Gammaproteobacteria bacterium | reverse complement strand
CATCACCATGCCCGGGCCGCCACCGTAGGGCCGGTCATCCACGGTTCTATGGATGTCCTCTGTGTAGTCCCGCGGATTCCACAGCACCAGCTCCGCCAATCCCCGTTCGAACGCCCTGCCGGTCACCCCCGCTCCCTGCATGGCTCGAAACATCCCGGGAAACAGGGTGACGACGTCGAAACGCATGATCGCGCTAGAACTCCGGATCCCAGTTGACGCTGATCTCGCCGCGCTCCCGGTCGACGTCGATAACAGTGCCGGCGATAAAGGGTATCAGCCGTTCCCGCTCCCCCTTGACCACCATGACGTCATTGGCGCCGGTGGAGAAGAGCTCCGCGACCCGTCCCAAATCAACACCTTCCGCATTACTGACCGTCAGTCCTTCGAGATCGGTCCAGTAGTATTCGCCCTCTACCGCCTCGGGCAGTTGCGCCCTGTCCACCGCGATCTCGGCGTCGACCAGTACGGCAGCCTGGTCCCGATCTTCGAATCCCTCCAGAAGTGCGACCACCCCTTTTCCCTGTGCCCGCCCTTCCAGCAGCTTGAATGCCCGCCATTCGCCAGCCAGTCTCAGCTGCCAGACGGGATAGTTCAGTATGTTGCTGCGCGGCGCGGTATCGGAAAACACCTTTACCCAGCCGCGAACCCCGAACAACCCAGATATCCGACCGAGGATGACGCGTCTGCCGATATCATCAGCCATGAGCGATCATCCCGGATCAAGGTGCCGGAAATACCGGCCGCTTAGGCTTCGGCTGCGGCGGTTTTGGCGGCTTCCTTCATCAGCTGCGCTACGCGATCGCTCGGCTGCGCGCCATTGGAGATCCAGTACGCCACGCGCTCGCTGTTCAGGTTAAGCCGCTCTTCGCCGCCGGTTGCAACCGGGTTGAAGAAACCCAACCGCTCAAGACAGGCTCCGTCTCCGGTTCTGCGATTGTCAGTGGCGACGATGTGGTAAAACGGGCGCTTCTTGGCGCCCGTTCTTGAAAGGCGAATCGATACCATGTCCTACCCTTAAACTGTTGTCTGTTAGGCACCACCGTACCGACCAGCCGGCAGGAGGTAAACCGGGCATTGTACGCTATACGAGGAAAAAGTGAAGCCCAATTGATCGCCTGATATACATCAGCGGAGCTAGAATGGAAATCCACCCGGCGGCATGCCCCCCGCTCCACCCATACGGCCCTTCAAACCGCGCATCATCTTGGACATACCGCCGCCTTTCATCTTCTTCATCATCTTCTGCATCTGCGCGAACTGCTTCAGCAATTTATTGATTTCCTGAACATTTGTTCCTGAACCCAAAGCGATGCGACGCTTTCTGGCACCCTTGATGATCTGCGGAAAACGGCGCTCCTGCGGCGTCATCGAGTTGATGATCGCGATGGTACGCCCGATCTCCTTGTCGTTGATCTGCCCCTTTACCCGGTCGGGAATCTCACCCATACCTGGCAGCTTGTCCATCAACGAGGCGATACCACCCATGTTGGCCATCTGTTCCATCTGTTCGCGGAAATCGGCCAAATCGAAACCCTTGCCTTTTTGCAGCTTCCTGGCCAACTGCTCCGCCTTGCCGTGATCGACCTTGCGTTGCACCTGTTCGACCAGGCTGAGCACATCTCCCATGCCGAGAATCCGAGACGCCATGCGCTCGGGATGGAAGGGCTCCAACGCATCGCTCTTCTCGCCGATGCCGAGGAACTTGATCGGCTTGCCGGTGATCTGGCGAATTGAGAGTGCCGCACCGCCGCGTGCATCGCCGTCGGTTTTTGTCAGTACCACGCCGGTCAGCGGCAAGGCATCATCGAACGCCTTGGCGGCATTGGCCGCGTCCTGTCCGGTCATGCTGTCGACCACGAACAGCGTCTCGACCGGCTTGATGCCGGCGTGCAACTCCTTGATCTCATCCATCATCCCGGCATCGACGTGGAGCCGGCCGGCGGTATCGACGATCAGCACATCTTTGAACTGCTTACGCGCCGCCTCCAGCGCCGCGCGGGCAATATCCAGGGGACGTTGTTCGGTGGTACTGGGAAAAAACTCGACAGCGACTTCTGCGGCCAGGGTACGCAGCTGATCGATAGCAGCGGGTCGGTAGACGTCGCAGCTGACCACCATTACCGATTTTTTCTGCGTCTCCCGCAGCCAACGTGCCAGTTTGGCCACGCTGGTGGTTTTACCCGACCCCTGCAGACCAGCCATCAACACCACTGCCGGTGGCTGCGCCGACAGGTCGAGGCGCTCGTTCGCCTCACCCATCACCTTGACCAATTCGTCATTGACGATCTTGATCAGCACCTGACCTGGTGTCAGGCTCCTCAGTACCTCTTCACCGAGCGCCTTCTCCTTGACCCGGTCGGTGAAACTGCGCACCACCGGCAGTGCGACATCCGCCTCCAGCAGCGCCATGCGCACCTCACGCATGGTCTCCTTGATATTCTCCTCGCTCAACCTGCCCTGCCCACGGAGCTTGTTGAGCACACTGCCCAGTCGATCTGTCAGGTTGTCGAACATTCTCTCTATCCTCGGTTATTTCAGGAAACCTCAATCCGGCCATTATAGATGCAGCTTGACGCGTATTCGAAGTCACTTGTGCACAGCACCGGCTGTTGCCCTTGAAGCTCTTTCCTCGATTGCGGGAGATATGAGAATATCCCCCATCTATGAACAGCTCCCTGACCGCGTTTCTGGCCATACTCTGCTATTTCGCCAGTTGCGCTGTGATCTCATTACGACTCTTCAACAGCGACCTGGCTCAGCGTATCCCGAGATCGTTGGGTATCGCCCTGGGATTTGCCGGCGTCGTTCTGCACGGCCTGTTTATCTATCATCACGCCTTCACGCATGGTGGCATCAATCTAGGCTTCTTCGACGCCGGTGCGCTGGTCGCATGGACGATACTGCTGTTGCTGCTGATCTCTTCGCTATCGAAGCCGGTGGAGAATCTGGGCATAGTGCTGCTGCCGCTTGCCGCACTGCTGGTACTTCTCGATACCCGCTACCACACTTCCCATTTTCTCGCAGCGGACGCCCCTTGGGGTCTGCGCATTCACGTGCTGATCTCGCTGCTTGCATACAGCCTGTTGACTATGGCCAGCGTACAGGCGGTGCTGCTGGCGGTGCAGGATCACCACCTGCGCAATCGACACCCCGGCGGGTTCATCCGCGCGCTACCCCCGCTGCAGACGATGGAAGCACTGCTGTTCGAGATGATCGGCGCAGGGTTTGTACTGCTGACCGTGGCGCTGCTCAGCGGGCTCTTCTTTCTCGAGGATATGTTCGCGCAGCGGCTGGTGCACAAAACGCTGCTCTCCATCCTTGCGTGGCTGGTCTTCGGTGCACTGCTGTGGGGGAGATTCAGGTCCGGTTGGCGTGGGCAGAAGGCATTGATCTGGACGCTGACCGGTTTCGTGGTGCTGATGCTGGCCTATTTCGGCAGCAAGTTCGTGCTTGAACTGATACTGCAATAGCCCGACTGGCGGACCTCAACCGCCGCTGCCGACGGTCGTGTAGGCTCGATTGGCCTGCCGACCCAACTGCAACTTGTCGAGATGATCGCCAATATCCTGCCGCGCCGCGCTGGCGAGCGAGAGGATAGACTTGTCCATCTCGACGATCTCCTCCAGCATCGTCCGGCACGACGCAACCTCGGAAGTCGGGACGTCGAGCGGAAAGCAGCTTTCGATCAGCGGGAAACGCTCACTTTCAAGCTTCCTCACCGCCTCCCACTCCGACGCCAATGCTCGATCGCGCATGGTTCTGCCCAGGGTGAGAATCTGCTGCAGCACAGCGATGCTTTGCGACATGGCGTTATCCCGGTGCGCTTCGGCCGACGTCTGCCGTTCAGGAGGCCGCCTGACGGTTCTCCGCCGCCAGCTGCGCCGGGATCACGTCCCAGGCACTCTTGACCTCGAGCATCAGCGAGGAGACCTCGTCGAGAATCGCCGGGTCGCTGCCCGCCGCAGCCTGGCCCAGACGTCTCACCATGTAATCGTAGAGATCGAAAAGATTGGCGGAGATTTCGCCGCCACCCTCCATGTCGAGGCTGCTCTGCAGGCCGCTGATGATGGAAATTGCCCAACTGATGTGGCGCCCCTTTTCCGCAGGGTTGTCGTGCAGAATATGTCCCTTGGCGGTAGCGATCTTGTCCAATGCGCCCTCCATCAGCATCTGCACCAGGCGATGAGGCGTTGCATCCTCGACGCCCGAGGTGACGCTGACGCTGCGATATTCCGAGAGTGCGCTATTGATTCTTGATTTAACCATGAGCTCTTTTCCTTCCAATCCAGTTCAATACTGAATCACTAGTTATTTTTGCCGCTGGCCAGATTGGCGAGCAGATCCAGCTGCGAGGCCAGATATTCGCTGGTGGTGGTCATGCTGGTCATCAACGTATCCAGCGCAGCGAACTGGTTCAGGTAACGCTGCTCAATGCCCTCCAGGCGCCGCTCCAGTGACTCGCGGCTGCGTTCGATTGTGTCAACGCGGCTGTTGGCGCCGGAGACGAAACTGTCTATGGTACCGCCCGACTGCAGGAAGGCGTCCATCATGCTGTCCAGCTTAAGGGCGAAACCACCGTCACTGTCGCTGAAAAAATTCATCACACTGTCGCCCTTATCCTCCAGCGCGGTGACCAGCATCTCGGCATCGAACTGCAGTTTGCCGGTATCAGAGTTGGTGGTGACGCCCAGCTCGGAGATGTATGAATAGTCACCCAAGCCAGTCAGGGCGGTGTTCAACATCCCCCGCAGCTGCGACTCCACACCACGCAGCAGACTGCTGGTTATACCGCTGGCGCTGAGCGCCGAAATCTGATCCTTGACACCATTGTAGGCACTGACGAAGGCATTCACCGCGTTTTGTGCCGGTGAACTGTCATCGCTGATGCCGACTACCGACTGCCCTGTGGCCTTGATGTTGAGCGTCACCCCTTCTATGGCATCGCTGATGCTGTTGCCGCTACGCGTGACCGCGACACCGTCGATCGTCAGCGATGCATCCAGCTCACTTTCGCTCAGCAGCAGCTGATCGTCCGCATCGCGATTGAGCATCGAGAAGTTGAAGGTCGACGCATCGATCGTTCCACCGAAGGTGAGCTGCACCCGGTTGTCGTAACCCGTTTCCGAGGAGGTCAGTACCAGCGTCTGGTTACCGCTGTCGCCGGTGATCAGCCCGGCGGTGATTCCTGTTTCATTACTCTCGACGTTGATTGACTGCTGGATCTCCGAAAGCGTCTTCGCCGTGGAGAGGTCCAGCTCGAAATTCTCGCCGGCCACGCTCAGCGTCAACTTGTCGCCCGCGGTGCCGCCGAAAGTGGCGCTGGAGGCGAATTCGGTGGTACCCAGCTTATGCTGCTGTGCCAGTCGATTGACAGTCACGCTGTAAGAGGAGGTGACCGCGCTCTCGTCCGAGGTCGCGCTCAGCACGTCCCGATCGGAGGAGGTCGAGCTGGTGGCGCGGAAGGTATCCGCCTCTTTCAGCGCATCCACCGTGCTCTGCAGCGAAGAGAGGCTGCCTTTCAGCGAGCCGTAGGCGGAGATCTCGGCCTGCACCTCGGCCTCTCTCTGGTTCAGTCGTACCAGCGGCTGCTGCTCGATCGCCATCAATTGGGAGACGATACCGGTGACATCCAGCCCTGAGCCCAAACCTGGAGATGATATGGCCATAGCGCGTATCCGAGTCTAGATCCCCCGGCAAAGCGATTGCTCGCCGCCGGTTGTAATCATGCCTTGCCCTGAAACAGCAGCGAGGGGCTCTCCCCCTCGTTTCTCTGGAACAGTTTGTTGCTCAGCTCACCCAACTGTTTCTGCATGTTGCGGATCTCTTCGGAGGGAATCTCGCGAATGATATCCTGGGTTTCGACGTCGACCACCTTGACTATCACCTTGCCGTTGTCTTCGTCGACGCTGAACTTGAGCTGGCGATGGACGGTCTGAGCGTAGCCGTTGAGACTCTTAACCATCTCCGAGAGCTGCTCGTCGCTGACCTCGCGGGGTTTCGTCGCTTCGGGTTCCTCTGCAGACGGCTCCGGTGTCTGTTTGGAAGCCACGAGAGAGACCATCGTGGCTGCCGGTGCCGCCTCTACCCGACCGGCTTTGCCCGCTACCCCCTTCGGTTGGGCGTTGACCGTGCCCAACAGGTTTTGAGAGATATCGTTCATCATGGTCTGCACCTAAATTCATTCTAGGCGAAGGGGCCCGGATGTGCCGGGCCCCCAACCATCACTGGTTTTACTGCAGCAGCGACAGCACGCTCTGCGGCAGCGAGTTGGCCTGCGAAACCATGGCTACACCGGCCTGCTGCAGGATCTGCGCGCGAGTCATCTCGGCCGTTTCGGCTGCGAAGTCTGCGTCGCGGATACGGCTGCGGGCGGCTGAAAGGTTCTCGGAGGTCACCGACAGGTTGGTGATGGCGGACTCGAAACGGGTCTGCGTTGCACCGAAGGTGGAGCGCAGCGAGTTTACCTGATCCAAGGCACGATCAATGTTGACGATGGCGTCGTTGGCACCCGTCTGGGTGGAGATGTCGACATTGGTAACCGAGTTGGTGGTGGAGACCGCGTAGGTGCCCGCACCGAGCGTCATGCCATGCGTGGCTGCCGCCAGGCTGCCGGTGATGACGATGGCGTTGTCGCTGTCTAGCGTAACCGTGCCGGTGAAGATCTCATCCTGCGCAGCGGTAGCGATATCGAAGCTGCTGAAGACGGCATCGGCGCCACTGGCGTCGGCTTCCAGATTGATGTTGCGACCGTCGGTGGCGGTGAGGACCAGGTTGTTCGACGAATCCAACGCAGCAGTGACACCGGTCTGGTTGCTGACCGCGTTGATCGCGTCGCGCAGGGTGCTGTCGCTGTCGCCGCTCAGCACCGCGCCGGAGACGATATTCACATTGTTGATGGTGAATTCGGTACCGGTCAGGGCAGCGGTCGCGCTGACGGTACCCAGACTGACCGTAGTTGCATTGGCGGTCGCGGTCACGCCGGTGGTCGCCGAAACGGAGTTGATACCCGCTGCTACCGCATTGGCGGAAGAGTCCGCATCCTGCGTCGAGAGGCCGTCGCTGGAGACGGTGATGCTGGTACCGTTGATACTGATGACGCCGCTGGCGCTGGTCAGGCCGGGGGCCGTACCCGCGGCTGTAATACCGGTGGAGGTCGTAGTGGCGTTGGCGCCCAGCTCCGAAGCGGTGGAGTCGACGCCGGAGACGGAGATCGTCTGGTTGGCATTGGCACCAACCTGGAACAGCAGGCTGCTGACACTGCCGTCGAGCACGTTCTGGCCGTTGAACTGGGTGGTATTGGCTATGCGGTCCACCTCGGCGATCAGCTGCGCAACCTCTTCCTGCAGCGAGGCGCGGTCGCTGGCGGAGTTGGTATCGTTGGCCGACTGTACGGCCAGCTCACGAATACGCTGCAACGCGTCACCGGTGGTGGAGAGTGCGCCTTCTGCGGTCTGCGCGAAGGAGATACCGTCACTGGCGTTGCGGATGGCCTGGTTGAGGCCGCGGATCTGTGCGGTCATACGTTCGGAGATCGCGAGGCCGGCGGCGTCATCCTTGGCGCTGTTGATGCGCAGGCCGGAGGAGAGACGCTGCATCGCGGTCTGCAGGGAACCCTGGGATTTGTTCAGATTGCGCTGTGCAGTCAGGGAGGTAACGTTGGTGTTGATGATTTGTGCCATTTTCTTGCTCCTAATCCCGCCAGCTGCCGTTCATGGTTGGGCGCGTCGCGGGGCAGGTTGATAACTGGCGGATATGCTCATGGTGTTGTGCATTTACCGCCTCCGACTTCTGTAACGGCCAGGGACCTTCATCCTTTAGCAAAAATTCGGTCGTTCCAGAAAATCCCCCAGGGCATGGCTGACGCAGTTTTGTTATTGTTTTTATTGGTTATTTTAACTGGTACTCCGGTTCCCAAGAAAGCCTTTCCCGGGTATCTAGTTCCGCCTTGGGAGCACCTGTCCAAGTACGTTCCGGCAACGCGTTTTACTAGCGGATGTAGTTGAACAGCGACAGCTCCTTGATCTTGACGTAGGACTGCTGCGCCGCCTGCAGCGCGGTCATCTGGCGCTCGAAGCGGGCGATCGCCTCGGCGTAGTCAAGATCCTCCTCCGTCGACTTGCTGCTCTCCAGCGACAGCTCCAGATCAGCGTTCACCTCGTACTGCTGATTGACACTGTTGAGCCGGCCGCCGACGTCAGCGTGGACGGTCACCAGATTCTCCAGCGCCAGTCTGATATCCTCGATGTAGCGGTCCACCGGCCGGTTGTTTTCCAGTTCGGTGGTCAGCTGGTACAGCGTTTCCATCACGTTGCGCGGGGTATCGGTCGCCGTCACGCTGCCGGCCGTCAGCCCGCTACGGGCGGCCGCGCCGGCCGCCAGCGCGATATCGATACCGCTGCCGCCGACCGAGGTCAGCTGCAGTGTGCCGCTGTTGTTGATGCTGGCGCGTACGCCGGTGCGTTGGTGCTGGCTATTGATCGCGTCCATCAGCTGTTGCGCCCGCTCCCCCGCGCTGCCCGCCGCCGCGATCGAACCGAGCGCGACCGGCCCGCCGCCGTTGCCGCCGTCGATGGTGATCTCGCCATCGGCCAGCGCGGTAAGATCGGTGGCCGCGATCGCGCTGACAGAGGCCACCCTCGCCGTCCTCACGTCGACGAAGAGGTCGTAGCCGCTATCGCTGTCGGCGACACGACGGTCAGCAGAGATCTGCAGCTGCCGCTGTCCCAGGTCCCCCTGGTAGCTGTAGCTGCCGATCGCCGGGTTGGTGAAGGGTTTGTCGCCGCTCTGGTAGCCGGCGAAAATGTACTCGCCGTTGCTGTCCCTGGTGTTGGCCATGGCGTAGAACTGATCGAGAATCTGCCGCACCTCGGCTGCCACCGCCTGGGTGTCGTTGTCGCTCAGGGTGTCGTTGTTGCCCTGAATCGCCAACTCGCTGGCACGCTGCAACAGATTGGTCATTCCGTCGAGCACCCCCTCTTCGGTTTCGAGCCGCGATTTGGCGCGTTCGATGTTGCTCTGGTACTGCTGCACAGTCTCCAACGCACCGTTCAGATCCAGCAGGCGGGCGGAACTGGCCGGGTCGTCCGACGGAGTCAGAACTCTGCGCCCCGTGGAGATCTGCAGCTGCGTCTGACTGGTCTTGGCCTGCTGGTTGAGCATCGCGGTCACGGCGCGTTGCGAAATGATCATCGACGATATGCGCGACATGGTTATCTCCTGACTGCGCCGATCAAGGTATCGAACAGGGTGTTGGCGACCGCGATCACTTGCGCTGAAGCCTGGTAAGCCTGCTGGAAACGGATCAGGTTGGCCGCCTCCTCGTCCAGATTGACACCGGCCACGGACGAAAGCGTGGTCTGGTGCCGCTCGAGCAGGCCGTTGCTGGCCTCGCTGTTGACCTTCGCCTGGCGCGTCTTGGAGCCGATATCGGAGACCATCTGTCCATAGGTCTCCTGCAGCGTGGCCGTCTCGGCGACGCCGGAGGTATCGCCCAGCAGTGTGTTCTGCTGCTGTATCGCCGCCATTGCCAATGCGTTGCGGTTGTCACCCTGACCGGAGCCGTTGTGCTCGATCAGGTAGCGGTCACCTTCGGCCGGTACCCCGCTGACGGTAAAGCTCATGTTGCCGTAAGCGGCGAAAGTGTAGCTCCTGCCGGTGTTGTCGGTCGCAGGATCGTAGGCGATGGTTCCGCCCGGTCCACCGGTTATGCGGAAGCCGGGGTCATCCGCGGTACCGTCATTGTTGACGTCGGCACGCCACTCCAGCGTGATCGGCGCCGCCAACGGCAGATTGGCTGTGGTGGTGACAGTCGGCTGGGTCAACGCACCGCTGCCGGTGTTCGGGTTGCCGGTATCGGCGTTGAGCGCGGAATTGATCCGTACCGGTCCGGCCGCCGCCAGAAAGCGCGGATTATCGATCTTCAAGGTGATCTGCGAAGCGCCGGTCCGCGTCGGCTGGATATAGAAACGATCACCCTGCGTCGCGGCACCGGTGATGCCAATCGTCATGCCGTCGATCTCGGTGCTGGTATAGGGATAGGCGCCGCCGGTGTTGATGGCGAAAGTCTGGCCGTCGTTCAGCCGCGTCAGTGTGTAGAGATCGCCGCCGTCCGACTCCAGCCGGTAGTCGCTGGCGGTCAGGTTTCCACTGTCGACCACGGCCGCGCTCACCGCCACGGCGCTGACGTTATCGCTGTGCGGGAAGGGGGTGATCGATGGTGTGGAGAAGATCGCAATGCCGAGGTTGCCGTCCAGATCCAGTCCCAGCTGCTGCTGGCTGTTAAGGCGGTCACTGACGCCGATAGCCACCAGTCCCAGCTGGTTCTGCGCCGGATCGAGAATCTGATCGCGAAAATCGAGCAGACCGCCTATCTCGCCACCGCTCAACTGGTCGGTTACAACCCGGCTGCCGACGCTGTCGGTAAAGAGGATGTTATGCTGGCTGACGTCCGCCGGATCGGGTTGCGTGCCCAGTGTCGCCACGTTGGAGCCCATCACCAGCGCCTGCCCCTTGCCGATGAAGACGTTCCAGGCGCCGTCATCCTGCGGCACGATGGTGATATCGACCCGCTTGGAGAGCTCGCCGAGCAGTACGTCGCGCTGGTCGAGCAGATCGTTGGGGTCGGCACCGCCGGCGGCACCGATCGCTTCGACGATATTCTGATTCACCCGGCCGATCGATTGCGCCAGGCTGTTGATCTCGTCCGTGAGCGATTCCATCTCCTGATTGAGCTGGACACGTGCATCGCTGAACTGGCGGTCCAGATCGTGAAAGCGCGATACCAGCGAACCCGCCTCCGACAGCACCACTTGCCGCGACGCCGTCGATGCCGGATCGTCCGCCATCACCTGCAGCGCGTCGAAGAAATTCTGGATCGCCGGATCGAGCCCGATGTTGGGATCTGCGAGCACGTTGTCGAGGCGTTCCGCATGTTCGGCGAAGGTCTGCAGCTGCGAGGAGACCGACTGCGCCGAACGCACCTGGGTGGCGATGAACTGGTCCGAGAGTCGCTCGACCCCGACCACCTTCACGCCCGAACCGATCCAGCCGACACCGCGCAATTGCGGCGTATGGGTGGCCAGCAGAGTCCGCTGTCGGCTGTACCCCTCGGTATCCGAGTTGGCGATATTGTGACCGGTCGTGTTCAGCGAGTGCTGAAACGAGAGCAGTGCCGATACGCCGATGTCGAGAATGCCGCCCATGTTGAAGTACCTTCTCCGTGCAATCGGTTATAGCGGCAGGCGGCCGTCAGCGTTTAAACGGGCCAACGCCTCCCGCATTTCGGGGCCCCGCATCACCCGCGCGACCTTCGCCGCATAGCGGGGATCGGTGGCGTATCCCGCCTTCTGCAGTTCGGTGAAATACCGCCCGCTGTCACCCGCGACCGCCAGCGCCTGGCTGTAGCGTGGGTTGGAACGCAGAAACTCGACGTAGTCGTTGAAGCTTTCGCGATAGGAGTCGTAGGCACGGAAGCTGTCGCGCTGCCTGACGGCGACGCCGTCGCGATATTCATGCGTCGAGGCCGAAGCCTGCTCGCCCTGCCAGCGGCCGTCGGCCTTGATGCCAAACAGATTGTGACTCGGCCGCCCGTCGCTCTGCCTGATTCCCCTGCGCCCCCAGCCGGTTTCGAGCGCCGCCTGCGCCAGCAGCGCCTGCGGCTCGATGCCGATCTGTTCAGCTGCCTCACAGGCCCACGGCCAGAGATTGGCGACGAACTCCTCGCTGCCCCACTGGGTTACGTCCCGCACCGCACCGGCACTCTCAGCGCGGGTGACTTCGACAACCTGCCGCGGTGGCCGCTCCGCCGTGGCGACGCGCCGGCTGAGATAGGCTTCGATACCCCGCCCTGCCGCCGGCTCAGTGCTTTTTCCACCGCTCCCCAGCTGCCGCTCAATCGCCGCGGCCAACCCCATGCCACCGCTGTTGGCCAGATGCAGCGAGAGTTGCTGGTCGAACATGTCACGGTAGAAGAGGCTCTGATCGTTATCCAGGATCCCGTCGCCCAGGCTGGCCTGGCGCATCGACTTCACCATCTGCTGCAGCAGCAGTGACTCGAACTGGCGCGCCACCTCGCCGACGCTTCCGTCGACCTTTCGCGCGGCCCGCGATTTCAGCTCCGCCAGTGCGGAGAAGTCGGTATAGGCGGGGGCGGCGCTCTTCATCAGATAATGACCAGATCCGCCTGCAGCGCACCGGCCTGTTTCAAAGCCTCGAGAATCGCCACCAGATCGCTCGGCGCCGCGCCGACCCGATTGACCGCCCTGACCACTTCGTCGAGCGAAGTACCGGGATCGAAGACGAACATGCGACTGTCCTGCTCATTGGCGCTGACCTGCGACTGCGGTACCGTCTGCGTCGTCCCGCCGCTGAGCGGCGCCGGCTGCGACACCGCCGTGCTCTCGCTGATGGTCACCACCAGGTTGCCGTGCGATACCGCCGCGGGCGAGACCCGGACCTCGCTGCTGATCACCACGGTGCCGGTGCGCGAGTTGACGATCACGCGCGCCGCGGCAATGCCGGGCTTAACCTCCAGATTCTCGATAAAGGCGTAGAAGCCGACCCGCTGGGCCGGATCCCGGGGGGCGTTGACACGGATCGAAGTTGCGTCGAGCGCGCGCGCGGTGCCGGCGCCGACCGCTGCATCGATGGAGTCGACCACACGCTTGACGGTGGTGAAATCGCTGGTGTTGAGATTGAGCGTGAGCGTGTGTCCCTTGTCGAACAGCGTATCCACCGAGCGCTCCACCGTGGCGCCGTTGGGGATACGCCCGGCGGTGGGAATGTTGACCGTCAGCTTGGAGCCATCCGCCCCCTCTGCACTCAGACCTGAAACCACCAGGCTGCCCTGCGCCACCGCGTAGACCTGTCCGTCGGCGCCTTTCAACGGCGCCATCAGCAGGCTTCCGCCACGCAGATTCTTGGCATCACCGATCGACGAGACGGTGACATCGATGCGTTGTCCGTTCTTGGCGAACGGCGGCAGTTCGGCGTGGATGCTGACGGCCGCGACATTCTTCGGCTTCAGGTTGATACCCGGCGGCACCACTATTCCCAGCTGGTTGAGCATCGAGCGCAGCGACTGGATCGTGTAAGGGGAGGAGTTGCCCTTGTCGCCGCTGCCGTCGAGGCCGACCACCAGACCGTAGCCGAGCAGTTGGTTGCTGCGCACGCCGGCGATGCTGGCGAGATCCTTGATGCGCGCCGCCTGCGCGGGCAGGCTCAGGCTCAATGCGAGCAGCAGCGGTAGCATCCATTTCGAACGCATGAATAGCGGATCGTATCTCATCAATCTCTCATCCCTAGAACGGAAACAAAGCGCTGACGAAGAAGCGCGCCAGCCACCCCATCGTGCTGGCGTCGGCCACCGCGCCGTCGCCGACATAGACGATGGTCGGGTCGGCCAGCCGGTTGGAGGCGACGGTATTGTCGGCATCTATATCGATCGGACGGACTATGCCCGACAGACGGATGTATTCGTTGCCCTGATTGATGCCGATGCGCTTCTCACCGCGCACCAGCAGATTGCCGTTGGCCAGTACCTCGACCACGGTAACGGTAATATCGCCCTGCAGCAGATTGCTCTGCTCGCTCGAGCCGTCGCCCTGGAACTCGTTCGCGGAGTTCAGGCCAAACGCCAGTGTATTGTCCTTGTTGCTCGCCAGCGGCAGAAAACCTGGCGCGTTGAACTGCGGCGTGGAGCCGAGCAGCGTGGGATTGCTAATGGAGGTGGTGTTATCCTTGGTGACGTCGGTCTTGGCCTGTTTGTTGGCCTTGGTCTGCTCCACCAGCTTCACCGTCAGCATATCTCCGGCGCGGCGCGCGCGCAGGTTCTCGAACCAGGCGACCTCGTAGCCGGCGCGGAAGATCGCACCGCTCGGCTGTGCCACCGGCGCCGGCACCGCCGGCCGTACCGGCGCGTAGGCGGGATCGCGCTTCGGCGCGGTGTTGCAGCCGGCAAGCAGCACGCTCGCGAGCAGCAGTACCGTCAGAGCCAGAACGCTTCTCATCTCTCCTGCCTCCCTGGGTTACAGTTGATTGTTGACGTAGGCGAGCATTTCGTCGCTGGTCGCAATCGCCTTCGAGTTCATCTCATAGGCGCGCTGGGTTTCGATCATGTTGACCAGCTCCTCGACGACGTTGACGTTTGAGCTCTCCAGCGAGCCCTGGATCAGCGTGCCGACGCCATCCTCTCCGGGCGTGGCCGCGGCCGGCGCGCCGCTGGCGAGCGTCTCACGAAAGAGGTTGCCGCCCATCGCCTCCAGCCCCATCGGATTGACGAAGTCGACCAGTTCGATATTGCCGATCTGGGTCGGTGTGCCGCTCCCCGAAACCAATGCCGATACGGTCCCGTCCGAGCCGACGGTAATGCTTAGCGTGTCGTTCGGCACCGTGATCGCCGGTTCCAGCGGATAGCCGTTGGAATTGACTATCTGACCATCCTGATCGAGGCTGAAGGTGCCGTCGCGGGTGTATTGAATGGTTCCGTCGGGGGTCAGAATCTGCAGGAAACCCCTGCCTTCAATGGCGAAATCAAGGCTGTTGTTGGTCTGAATCAGATTCCCCTGAGTGTGTAGCTTCTGCGTGGCGACGGTACGCACACCGGTTCCCAGGTTCAGGCCCGATGGCAACTCGGTATCCTGTGACGAGCTGGCTCCGACCTGTCGCACGTTCTGGTAGATCAGATCCTCGAATGAGGCCCGGTCGCGTTTGAAGCCGGTGGTATTGACGTTGGCCAGGTTGTTGGAGATGACCGACATGCGGGTCTGCTGCGCATCCAGGCCGGTTTTTGCAATCCAGAGTGCCGGGTACATGGCTTCTCCTCGAAAGAAAATTGACGCCGAAAGTTCTCTGAAAAAGAAAATGCAATTTGTCTGCCAACATTCAACGACGCAAAAAAAGGGCGCCCGCTGGCGCCCGAAGTCACAGGTTGATTCCTTGGCTAACCCATACGCATGATCCTGGTCGAGGCCTCTTCGATATCCGCGGAGGTCTTCATCATCTTGACCTGCAGCTCATAACGCCGCGCCAGCTCGATCATATCGACCATGGATTCGACAATATTGACGTTGCTGCCCTCGAAAATGCCGCTGTTGAGCTGTACCGTGCCATCCGCCGGCGCGTTCTCGCCGCTCTTGGTGCGCAGCAGGCCGTCGCGTCCCTTCTCCAGTTCACCGCTCTCCGGCTTGACCATCTTGATACGGTCGATAACGGCAATCTCATTCGCCGCCTGGCCGAGAGGAACGATCGAGATGGTGCCGTCAGGTGCGATGTCGAGCTGCTCTGCCGGCGGGATCGCAATCGGTCCGTTGTTGCCGATCAGCGGCAGCCCGTTGCCGGTGGTCAGCAGGCCGTTGACATCCACCTGCAGATCGCCGCGACGGGTGTAGGCCTCGCTGCCGTCGCGCGCCTGCACAGCGAACCAGCCATCGCCGGCGATCGCGACGTCGAGATCGCGTCCGGAGTGCACCCTGTCGCCGTGACTGAAATCGATGCCGGGCCGTTCGCTCATGCTGTAGACGCGGGTCGGGTAGCCGTCGCCGAACAGCGGCATGCTGCGGAACTGTTGTAAATCGGAGAGAAAACCGGGCGCGTTGGCGTTGGCCAGGTTGTTGCTGGTATTGGCCTGCGCCAGCATGGTCTCCTTGGCACCGCTCATCGCGACATAGAGTAGTCTGTCCATCGAAGCTCCTCAGGCAGCGGGCTGCTCAGTCCGGTTATCGGATGTTGATGATGGTCTGGGTGACGGTATCGGCGGTGGTGATCACCTGCGCGTTGGCCTGGAAATTCCGCTGCGCGGTAATCAGGTTGACCAGCTGCTCGGCGATATCGACGTTGGAGTTCTCCAGTGCGCCGGACTGGATCAGTCCCAGACTGGAGGTACCCGGCTCACCCAACTGCACGTCGCCGGAGGTGAAGGTCTGTGCCCAACTGGTGTCGCCCAGCTGGCGCAGCGCCTGGGGATTGTTGAATTTGGCCAGCGCCACCTTGCCCAGCGCGGTCGATTGACCATTGGTGAAACGCGCGAATACGACGCCGCTGTTATCCACGTCGACGCCGCTCAGACGTCCAGCCGTGAAACCATCCTGGGTCAGGTCGTTGACCGCGAAATCTGTACCGTACTGGGTGGTATTGGCGTAGTTGAAGGTGAGTGTCACCGGATCGGCGCCATTGCCGGGCGTCCAGGCGTTGAGGGTCAGCTGGCCCTGCGGATTGACCGATCCCGCGGTGGTATCCAGTGCGCCGGAGGGTTGAAACTGGAGCAGCGCGGAGCCGTCCGCCTGGGGACCCGATGCCAGCGTGCCGTTGAGGTAGGTGTAGCTCTGCCACTCACCGGAATTCGCGGTCTTGATGTAGTACATGGTGGCGCGATGCGCGTTGCCCAGCGAATCGTAGATGGTGGTAGAGGTCGCATGGTTGTACATGTCGGTGGTGACATTGCTCTCGAATGTCGGATCCGTGGCGGCGTTGTAGAGAGGATCGGTGGTGACGGTCGTTCCGGACGGCCAGGGAATCGTCGGCGGAGTCTCGACGGCGCTCAGATTCAGCGCCGCATCGACGTCGCTGGTTGCCTGCGGCGTACCCGAGAGGGTCGGCAGCACCAGATCGATGGTCGAGCCGGTGTTGAAGCGGGTGCCCTGGGCATCGATCGGCTCGAACACCTGGAGCGACTCGTTGGCATGATTGACCACGCGCCCCTCACGGTCGGAGCTGTAGGCACCTGCACGGCTGTAGGAGACGTTGCCGGTACTGTCGTGGAGGATGAAGAAACCCTCGCCGCTGATCGCCAGATCCAGATTGTTTGAGGTGAAATCGAGATTGCCCTGACTGAACTGCTGCGCCACGCGTGTCACCTTGACGCCGCGGCCGGCGGAGGTGGCGCTGACATCCTGGATCGAGGTGGCGTAGATGTCGGCGAACTCGGCTCGCGACTCCTTGAAGCCATTGGTGGCCGCGTTGGCGATATTGTGGCCGGTAACCTGCAGATCGGTTGAAGCGGCATCGAGTCCGCTGAGCGCGATACGAAAAGGCATGTCTTATCTCCTGGAAAAAAACTTCAATTTCATTCAGCGGATCTCGGCCACGTCAGCGAACGCGACGGGACCCAATCCCTCAAGATTCAGCGCCAGCTGCTGACCCGCGGCGCCGATGCTGACACTGTCGACCCGTGCCTGGGTCAGGATATAGGGCGAGGTTTCGTCGCCGTTCACGTTGGCGCTAGCGGTGATCTGGTACTGTCCCGCCGGCGCGAATTCGCCAAAATCGTTGAGACCGTCCCAGCTGAACTGCAGCTCACCCTGATCCTGCGTGCCGAGATTCATCTCGCGCACCAATACGCCGCTGCTGTCGTAGACCGAGAGGGTGACATCACTGGCCGGATCGTTAAGTCCGATCACCCCCTTGATGCTGCCACCTGTCTCCAGATAGCCGCCATTCAGCGGTACCAGCACATCGCGTCCGACCAGGTTGGCGGCCTGCAGCGACTGGTCCGAGAGCAGCGAACCGGAGAGCCCCTCGAAAGAGTCGTTCAACTCGTCGATTCCGGAGACGGTCGCGAACTGCGAAATCTGGCTCGCCAGCTCGCTGTTCTCCATCGGCTTGAAGGGGTCCTGATGGGTCAGCTCGGTCACCATCAGCTCGAGAAAATCCTCCAGCTGCAGCTCGTTGCCGGTTTTCTCCACCTTGCTGCCGGTCAGCCCCAGCGACTGGAAGATCGATGTATCGTTACTTATCGCACTCATGTTTACCCCTACTCGCCCATTCTCAACGTGGCGGACATCAGCTGCTTGGCGGTATTGATCACCTCGACATTGCTCTCGTAGGAGCGTGAGGCGGAGATCATGTTGGCCATCTCCTCGACGATGTTGACGTTAGGTCGATAGATATAACCCTCCTCATCCGCCAGCGAGTGTTCCGGCGCGTACTCCACCGTGAGCGGTGCCTGGCTCTCGACCACCCCCTTCATCTCCACCCCGACCGCCGGCGCTTCGGGATTCAGGCGATCCAGCATGGCGCCGAAAACCGGCTGCCGCGCGCGGTAGGTCTGCTCGATACTGCTGCTGACGCTGTCTACGTTGGCCATGTTGCTGGCCACCAGGTTGAGGCGCAGCGACTGGGCGCTCATACCGGTTGCCGCGGTATCGAAAATCTTGAACATTGACATCTCCGGTTACCCCTTGATCGCGGTCATCAGCTTTTTCACGCTGCCGCTGACGAACTGCAGGCTGGCCTGATACTCGAGCGCGTTAGCCGCATATGCGGCATGCTCGAGCTGACTGTCGACGGTATTGCCGTCGAGACTCGGTTGCTTCGGAATGCGGTAGAACACTTCGCTGGCCGAGGGAGCGCTCTGATCCGGCTGGATATGTCCGGGCCGGGTCGCGCGCATCGGTTCAGCCACCGGTGCCTGCTGCTGCATCAGGCTCTTGAAATCGAAATCGCGCGCCTTGTATCCGGGCGTATCGGCGTTGGCGATATTCCCGGCGAGAATCTCCGCGCGACGGGAGCGCAGAACCAATGCCTGCTCGTGAACCCCGAAAATGTCGTCCAGTTTCATATCTGCCCGCTGAGTGTGAAAAGCACCACCCACGACAAAGCAGTTTTCGTACCAGATTCAGGAATTCGTTACTTTTGGCAGCTGTCGGGGCGGTCAAGAGCCGCTCGACAGACCGCTTGCAGCGCAGAGAACGTCGGTCTTGAGAGTTTGTGCAGTGGCCGGGAGGACGCAGACGGATGCCGCGGCCACTGCGGGTTCAGATATTGCCGCCAGGTGGCAAAGGCGTGCCGCAAAAGCGGCAAAGAAGCACCTCTGCGGCGGGATATACGGGGTGGCGGCGCGCTACCTGAGGCGGTAGATGATACCGCCGCCTTCACTGACCATCTCGAACTGGTCGGTGTGGGCGGAGAGCGACTCGGTCGATCCCAGCAGCAGATAGCCGCGGGGATTGAGAATACGCGCCATGCGGTTGAGAATATCCTGCTTCTGCGCACGCGAAAAATAGATCAGCACGTTACGGCAGAAGATGACGTCGAAGCGCCCGAGCAGTTCGTACCCCTTGGTCAGGTTGGCGCTGCGAAAACTGACCCGACGTTTGATCTCCGGTCGCACCTCAAAGCAGTCGCCCTTGAGATTGAAATATCGACGACGCTGCTCCTCGGCCATTCCGCGCGAGGCCGAGATTCCACAGTAGACGCCGCGCTTCGCCTCGGTCAGCATGCGATTGGAGATATCGGTCGCGACGATCTCCACCGCGCCGCGCAGCTGGCCCGGATTACGCGCCTGAAACTCCTCGACTATCATGCTGATGTTGTAGGGTTCCTGGCCCGAGGAGCAGGCGGCGGACCAGATCCGGATGCGCTGACCCGATCTGGCAAGCTCGGGAATGATCCGGCTCTGCAGCAGATTGAAGTGAGCCATATCGCGAAACCAGAAGGTCTCGTTGGTCGTCATCGCATCGATGATGCCGGTTTTGAGATTGGGATTGCGGCCATGCTCAAGCTGGCTGAGAAGATCGCCAACCGAGGCGATACCATAGTGGCGCATCAGCCCGCCGAGTCTGCTCGAAACAAGATACTCCTTGCCCGTGCCCAAGACGATGCCGCAGGCCTCCTGCAGAAAGCTCTGAAAGGCCTGGTAATCGCCGGCTGAGAGTGGCCGCTTGTCGGTAATCGTATCGTGCATATCGATCTTCGAAAGAGAGTGGCTGCCGCCGCCGCTTGACGCGATCAGGCCGGAGCGTAGCGCGCGGCCTTGTGGGCCTTGATCTGCCGCTGAACCGCCGCAGCCAACTCGTCAGGCTCGAATTTCGCCAGGAACTTGTCGGCACCGACCCGCTGCACCATCGCCTCGTTGAACACCCCACTGAGCGAAGTATGCAGCACGATGAACAATTTCGCGAGTTGCGGGTGCTTGCGGATCTCGGAGGTTAGCGTATAGCCGTCCATACGCGGCATCTCGATATCCGAAATCACCAGCGAAAGGAAATCCGGCACCGATTTCCCCTCGGCATGCCAGGCCAGAAGCTGTTCAAGCGCCTCTTTTCCATCGTTGCAGAGCGTGGTCTCGACACCCAGCTGGTCGAGTACCCGTTTCACCTGGTTGCGTGCAACCGAGGAGTCGTCCACCACCAGGACCTGCTGGATCTCGTCACGGACCTCATCCTCGATAATTCCGTCGGATACCTGCTCGCTGGTGCCGACGATCTCCTTCAGCACCTTCTCGACGTCGATAATCTGAATCAGCTCCTTTTCGACCTCGGTGACCGCAGTCATGTAACTGTCGTTACCCGTGCCCTTCGGCGGCGACATGATCTCGCCCCAGGTCATATTGATGATGCGGTCTACGGACCCCACCAGAAAGCCCTGCGTGCGACGGTTGTATTCGGTAAGTATGATGAATTGATTCTCATCGACCGGCAGCGGCGGACGGCCGATCGCCATGGAGAGGTCTATGACGCTGATGGTCTTGCCGCGCATGTTTGCAATACCGCGCACCACGGGGCTGGAGCCGGGCAGTTGGGTCAGTGTCGGACAGCGGATCACCTCCTGCACCTTGAACACATTGATCCCGAAGCGCTGCTTGGTAGTCAATCGAAACAGCAGCAGCTCGAGCCTGTTTTGTCCTGCCAGCAGCGTGCGTTGGTCGACGCCTTCCAGAATTCCCGCCATCGATCTCTCTCCCACATGGTCGTTCAACCGAGAGTATCGGCGAGGCGCACGCCAGCTTTAGGAATATGGATCGATTGGGCGTAGCCTCCGTCGGCCCCCGTAAAGATCCCCCCCTTCCTCTTTAAAAGACTTGATCTCTCCACTCGCTACTCTCGTGCAAGGTTACATCCATACCGACCGGTTATGGTAACCACGATGGAAGCAACTCCGTTTCGAGCGTGATACCCCTAAAGCTCAAAACATTTTTTCCGATAAACAATGGGAGCCCGCCCGGAACGGCCCACCGGCCACCACCGGTGCACTCGACGGAGCAGCCGCAGTACCGGGCTGACGACAACAGACATCTTATATAGGACGACCGACAGATCGTCTCGACAACGGGAGACCACGATGAAAATCACACACTTGCGTTATTTTGTACTGGCCCTCTGCCTGCTGCCCGCGCTGCTCTGGGCGGAGAGCCGTGAAGAAGCTCAAGCGCTGGCGCAGAAGGCCGCGCTGTATGTCGAACAAAACGGCCTGGATGCGGCGCGCGAAGCGTTTCATGACAAGAACGGCGAGTTCATCAAAGGATCGCTTTACGTGTTCGTGCAGCAGTTGGACGGCACCATGCTGATCCACGGCGTCGTGCCCAAGCTCGAAAACACCAACCACTACAATCTGCGCGACCCCAAGGGTACCTACTTCGTGCGCGAGATGGCCAAGGTCGTCCAGGGACCAACGGGGACCGGCTGGGTCGACTACATGTGGAAACACCCCAAGACCGGCAAGTTCACCCCCAAGACGACCTACGTGCAGAAACTCAAGGGCATGGATACGTACGTCGGCTGTGGAGTATTTCTCTGAGGCAACCGCCGCACAACGATTTCGACACCGGGGTGGCGACACCCCGGAGTTCAGGACTCAACACCAATACCAGAGCAAGTGAGACGCCATGATTTCCAAAATGAGTATTAGAATGAAGTTACTGTTCAGCCCGGTGCTGATACTCTGCTTCATGGTCATCATGGGTGTGGCAACCTATATGATCGCGGAGCGGCAACGGACCGATCTGCTGCCCTCTATCCATGCCGATCTGAGCGACTACGAACGCATCACCGGATTCGCGATAGAGCTTGGCAGTATCCACGCCAATCTCTATCGGACCATCAATATCGCCAACATCGGCACCTCGGACAACTCGATCATCGAGGCGAGCATCCGTAGAAGCACGGAGCAGCTGCAGGCGCTGCGGACGACGGTCGACGAGAACCCGGCGCTTGCCGAACTCGTGGAGCCTCTGCAAGCCTATGTCGCCGGGGTCGGTGGCGTCGCGGAGATGTTGGCAATCGACGTTTCGACCGCAATTCTGCTGATGGAGGATGTCGCCAGCGTCCACGCCGGTCTGAACGACCTGGTCACGCAGAAACTGTCGGCCGCGGTGACGCAGAGCGACAAAACCCTCGAGAGTGCAGCCCGGGAGAGCGAGAAAGCCACTTTCGCAACCCTGGCGCTGACCTGTGGCGCAATCGTCTTTTCGGTTCTTGCAGCGCTCTGGATGGGAGGGGTCATACGCCGCGAGATCGCGCATATCGGCAGGAGTATCAACTTCGCTTCCAAGGGCGACCTCACCGTGCCGGTCGCCAGTAAAAACGGCGATGAGCTCGGCACCATGTCACGCGAGTTCGATCAGTTGCTGGAGACGATGAAACAGCTCATCGGACAGATTGACGGCTCTTCCACCGAAGTCGATTCCGCCGCTCGCAAACTGGCGGAGATCACCACCAGCAACAATACCCGCATCACGGATCAGTACAACGCGACCGAGCAGGTGGCAACGGCAATTCATGAGTTGTCCGCGACCGTGCAGGAGGTTGCGCGCAACGCCGCCGATGCCGCGAGCGCAGCCGCGGAGGCGGACGAGAACGCCAAGCGCGGCAGCGACATGGTGATGGAGTCGGTGAACGCCATCGAAGCCCTGGCCGTCGACGTTACCAACGCGGCCGAGGTGATCGGCAAGCTCGAACAGGACACGACCGGCATCGGTTCCATTCTGGAGGTGATCAAGTCGATTGCCGAACAGACCAATCTGCTGGCGCTGAACGCCGCCATCGAAGCGGCCCGCGCCGGCGATCAGGGTCGCGGTTTCGCGGTGGTGGCTGAAGAGGTGCGCACGCTTGCCAGCCGCACGCAAAGTTCGACCGACGAGATCCAGGAGATGATCGAACTGGTGCAGAAAGGTTCACGCAACGCGGTCGATGTGATGAACCAGGGACAGCAACGCACCCTGGAGACCGTCGCGCAGGCCAACAAAGCAGGGCAGGCGCTGGGTGCCATCACCTCGGCAGTCGCAACCATTCTCGACATGAACACCCAGATCGCATCGGCCGCCGAGGAGCAGCGTACGGTCACAGACGACATCAACCACAACGTCACCCGCATCAGCGACAGTTCGCGCTATAACAGTGAGAGTTCGGCGCAGACGCTGGACGCCAGCGAGCATCTCAAGCGCCTGGCATCCGACCTTATCCTCCAGCTCAAACAGTTCAAAACCGCATAACGCAAACCAAGCGCGTAACCGCCAGGGATGGACACTCCCTGGCGGATTCGCCGCAGTTCGGCATGTTGCTTGCTTTTATTCTGTCAGGACGCTCGCCAGCGTCACAGAATTGACGCTCCAGACAAGCAAAGAGTGAAACCATGCGCCGATGCCTTATCATCCTTCTGTTGCTCGCATCCACCGCTGCCAGCGCAAGCGCGGCCGATACCGAATCTCATGAACGCATCCTGCAGAGCGCACGCACCCACATCCTGCAGTTGCTCAGCAGCGACGTGCAATCGTTGAAGGTGACCCCAGGCGCGCTCGACAGCCGGCTGCGCCTGCCCCGCTGCCCGCAGCCGCTGGAGACCTTCTCCACCGGCACCCGGCAGACAGGAACCCGCCAGACAGTCGGCGTACGCTGCCGCGGCGCAACGGAATGGACCATCTACGTCTCGCTCAAAGTCGAGCTGAGTCGAGCGATACTGGTGAGCAACCGCGCCCTAACGCGCGGTTCGCGAATCGCTCCGGGTGACCTCAGGCTGGAGACGCGCGTGGTCTCCGGTTTGCATAGCGGTTACCTCGACAACCCGGCCGAAGCCGTGGGCAGAACGCTGAAGCGCGCGCTGCGCAAGGACGCCGTTCTGACGCCCGGCCAGCTGCATCCGCGGCTCGATATCAGGCGCGGAGGCCAGGTGACGATAGTCGGTCGCTCCGGCTCGATCGAAGTGAGAATGGCCGGCAAGGCGCACCAAGATGCCTCCAGGGGCGATCGCGTCAAGGTCACCAACATCAGCTCCCAACGCGAGATAGAGGGCATTGTCGTCGCCCGCGACACAGTCGAGGTTGCCATGTGAGCCGGGGCGGCCGCACGGCCGGGGATTTACTGCTAAAGTCGTCAATGAAGCGGCCGCTATTATCCAGTAGAGATCCTCTATCAACTGTAAAAGAAGGTACCCAATGAGCGTCGAAATCAATGGTTTATCTGGAAAAAACGTTCAGAGTGCGGGTGACAACCGACAGCTTACATCGGCCAAATCAGCGACCGGCGCGCCACGGCAATCAGCTGCGGCCGCAAGCGATGACAGGGTCAGCCTGACCGATTCGGCCACCAATCTGCAGGAGCTGACCAATCGGGTGTCCCAGCTTCCCGTGGTCGACGTGGGGCTGGTGACTGAGACCCAGCGCGCCGTGGCCACCGGCAGTTTTCAGTTCCAACCGGTAACCGCAGCCAACAATCTGGTGACCCAGGAGAAAGAGCTGGCGACACTGGAAGTGCAGAGCTGATGACTTTTATCCTCAAACCCGCCCATATCCAGCAGTTTCATGCCATGCTGGCCGCCGAAGCGGAAAGCGGCGAGGCGCTGATGCAGGTGCTCGAACAGGAGCACCAGCTGCTGGTCAAGGGTGAAGCGGAGGAGATCCGCGCCATCAGCAAACAGAAGCAACTGCTGGTCAGGCGGATGGCCGAATTGCTGCTGGCGCGCGACCGCTTCCTGACGGCGCTGGGCCTGCCCAGCGGTCGCGAAGGCACCGGACAGCTTGTCGAGTACGCGCATCCAACGGCGGAGCTGGAACTCGCCTGGAAGCGAATAGAACAGCTCGCCCCCAGGCTCCACGAACAGAACGAAATCAACGGCGGCATTGTCGCGCTGGCCCAACGCCACGTACGCGCCGCGCTCGATATCCTTACCAACCAGAACGAGCAGAGCCCCACTTACGGTCGTAGCGGCCTCGCCGACGGACGCTCGCCGCAGAGTCTGGCGAAAGCCTGAACGCCGCAGGGAGTGGCGCCGGGTGTTCGCGATCATGAAAAACATCCTGCCGCGGCGGCGGCAGACGATTGCGGGGGACGACGAATTCAGGGTGATCGCAAAGGAGCAGGTGGTTGCACTGCTGCTGCGCGCCTCCGCCACACATCTCCTCTTCCGCGTTGAACTACCTGGCCAGGCACACAGTTTCAGCACTGCCCTACTCGGCATCTACGACGAGCACGACTTCCTCATCCTTGACGAACTCTCCCCCGAGTTTGGCGACCGGTTGTTGCGGGTCGGTCAGAGAATAACGCTTACGGGACGGCTCGAAGGTGTGGTGTTGAGCTTCTCCACGCAACTGTTGGAGATACGCAAGAAAAACGGCGCCGCTTTCTACAAAGCAAGGCTACCCGCCACTCTCCACTACCAGCAGCAGCGAAGCGCCAACCGCGTCACCTCCAGCGGTGCCGATATCGATTTCCACGCGCTGCGCGGCAGGGGATCGAGCCAGTTGCTGAAGGGTTACGTCAGCGACCTGTCGCGTGAAGGCGTCGGTATCATTCTGACCGACGAAGTGGAGCTCTACCCGGGCGAAATCATCTCCAGCTGTCTGTTGCGGCTGCCGGGTGAGGGGGAGATCTCATTCTCGCTCGAAGTCTGCTTCTGCAAAACCGACCGCCAGCAGCAGTTCACCCGACTTGGCGGCAGATTCGAGGTGATCGACCCATCGTCACTGCAAAAGATACTCAGGGTGCTCAAACGCATGCAACACGAGCAGGCAACGGGAGTCAACCCGACAGCCATCTGAGCTGATGCGGCTCCAGGCGGGACAGATCGGCCGCCCTGTCGAGATCCCATAGCGTCTCCGTCTCCTGCCAGCGCCATCCGAGTGCCGCCAGCCGCTGCCGTGTGACCGCAAGAACAGAGTCGCTCCCCCAGGCCATATCGGTGAACAGCGAGTGGTCGAAACGGCGCAGCGCCAGCATTACGTAACCCCCGTCTTCGGCCGGCGCCACCACCGCATCGCTGCCGGCATGGAGCTGGCGCAAAGCCTCTATCAAGTGTCTCGGTCGCAGCGCCGGCACATCGCCCCCGATCAGCACCACCGGGACTCCCCCGGCGAGGTGTCCGCGGGCGGCATTGGCCATGCGCTCGCCGAGATCCGCGCCTGCCTGGGATGACAGCATGAGAGCGTAACGCTGTGCCAGATGCTGAAAAAAGGGGTGTCGGGCGTCGGGCGCACAGCTGCATTCGAGCGGTGCAATCGCAGCATCGATCGTCATTGCCACGGTGTGGTCCAGCATCCGTGCGTAGAGTCCGGCAGCCGCTTCCACGCTCAGCGCAGGCACCAGGCGCGTCTTAACTCGTCCGGGTTCGGGCGCCTTGGCAAACAACAGAATGCGCGCGTCGGGATAGAGCATCTCGCCGGCCGGTTATGCGGATGAACGCTGTAGAGGAAGATGGGTGCTAGTCGGAGAGAGCGCCGCCGCAGCTGCTCCCCTGCCCGGCGGTGCAGCCGTAACAGTGTTCGCCGATCCTGATGGTTTTTCCCTGCAGGTCCTGGCTGATCAGATCGCGGATGTGCACCCGCTGACTCTCTCTTTCGCTGTCGAGCGGCATATCCAGCATCTGATTGAAGTCGCAATCGTAGACGTACCCCTGCCAGTCGACGCTCAGCAGCGTGCGGCACATCACCGTTGCCAGATTGTCTGGGCGGTAGGCGTTTTTCAGCAGCTCCATGTAGGAGTCGAACTGCCCTTTGGAGAGCAGGGTGCTACCGAATCGGGCAATCGGCATGTTGGTGATCGTGAACAGGGTGTTGAAGCGGATGCCATGGTCGTCCCACAAGCGTCGCTTGTAGTCCACCTCCAGCAGATCCTGCGCCGGCGGCAGGTCCGCCCCCTGCGGATTGTAGACCAGACTGAGCGAGAGCCCTGCCTCCTCCGCGCCGTAGCCGAGACCGTTGAGCAATTTCAGCGCTGCAATGCTGGCATCATAGACCCCTTTGCCGCGTTGATTGTCGACGTTCTCTTTCAGATAACAGGGCAGCGAGGCGACGATCTCGACGCCCTCGCTGGCCAGAAACTCCGCCAGCCCCTCCTGCCCGGGTTCCAGCAGTACTGTCAGATTGCAGCGGTCGATCACCCGCACGCCAATCTCGCGCGCCGTGCTCACCAGATAGCGAAACTCGGGATTCAGTTCCGGCGCGCCGCCGGTCAGGTCGAGCGTATTCACTCCCTGTCGCCGCACCAGCGCCAGCACCTGATCGATCGTCTCCTTCGACATCAGTTCAGTGCGCTTGGGTCCGGCGTTGACGTGACAGTGCTTGCAGGTCTGGTTGCAGAGATATCCAAGGTTGACCTGCAGCGTTTCCAGGCGCGAGCGGCTGATCGGCGGAAAGGTGGTCGGCAGCAGCAAAGGCGCGGTATCGAGCATCGGGTGTTCATCCTGCTTTTTACGAGGTTGTAATGTTAGGCGTTGGCAAGCGAAACAACAAGCTTGCCTCGGCCGGGATTCTCGGTGAAAATCCCACCCTGTATGGGGCCGTAGCTCAGCTGGGAGAGCGCCGCGTTCGCAATGCGGAGGTCGGGAGTTCGATCCTCCTCGGCTCCACCAATTCAACCCTCGGCGGCAAAACGTCAGGTCAGGCGGACCCGCTCGACGCGGACTCCCACTCCTCTTCAAAGGACCGGACGGATCGCCGGAACATTTCAGCGACAGTCTGAAACAGGTGATATTCTCGGCGAGCGGTTTTACTCAGATGAGTTTATGAACGGCGCCCCCGCGCGCCAGCCTGGTTGGACGAAGCGTGCAAAACCTGCTAGGTTCGCTCACCTGTTGGCCCTGTCAACGCCCCCGTAGCTCAGTTGGATAGAGCGCACCCCTCCTAAGGGTGAGGTCACACGTTCGAATCGTGTCGGGGGCACCACTGTTTATCTTCGCCGACGGCACCGGTCAAGTATGACGATCGGCGCGCAACCTTATCGGTGAGGTGACAAACGCTATTTTCCGGGCCGCAGCAATCCTCCGAGCCCCACATCCTCCAGCGCGCGTTCGAGCAGCGGCCGGACCTGCTCGGCGTTCTCCATCCGCAGTGCGGCCTGCAGCAGTTGCCTCGTCTGCGCGCGGCTGAAACTCTGCACCACCCATTTGATCTTCAGCAGACTGCCCGCGCTCATACTCAGCGCCTCGATCCCCATCCCCAGCAGCAGCACCGAGGCCATCGGGTTGCCCGCCATCTCGCCGCAGACGCTGACCGGGCAGTTGAAACGTTCCGCCTCGCGCACGATCTGCACCAGCGCTCGCAGCACCGCGGGATGCAGCTCATTGTAGAGATCCGCCACCCGTGAGTTGTTGCGATCCACAGCCAACAGATACTGGGTCAGGTCGTTGGTCCCCACCGAAATGAAATCGACCCGACGCGCCAGCTCAGCCACCAGATAGACCGCCGCCGGTACCTCCACCATCACCCCGATCTTCGGCATCGCGACCGGATGACCTTCCTCCAGCAGTTCGTCATGTGCGCGCTGGATCATCAGCAGCAGTTCGTCGACCTCGTTCACCGAGGAGATCATCGGCAACATGATCTGCATGTTGTCCAGACCGATCGCGGCGCGCAGCATGGCGCGGATCTGGGTGAGAAAGATCTCCGGATGATCCAGCGAGATACGCACGCCGCGCCAGCCGAGGAATGGGTTGGACTCCTCGAACGGAAAATAGGGCAGCGGTTTGTCACCGCCGATATCCAGCGTGCGCAGCGTCACCGGCCGCGGCGCAAAGCGCTCCAGCACCTGCCGATAGTTTTCGAATTGCGCCGTCTCGCCGGGGAAGCGGTCACTCACCATGAATGGCAGTTCGGTGCGGTAGAGGCCCACACCACTTGCCTCGTAGTCGGCGATGGAACCCAATTCGGAGACCAGCCCGGTATTGAGATAGAGCGACACGCAAACTCCGTCGGTGGTCTCCGTCGCGCTTCCCCTGAGCGCCTCCATCTCGGTCGAGAGCTGGCGGTCCTCCTCCAGCATGCGCTGATACTCCTGACGCACCGCCGGGGTCGGCGACAGATAGACGCGGCCATGATAGCCGTCGACGACCACCTCTCGCCCCTCCATGCGCGCCACCGGCAGATCGGTCACGCCCATCACCGCCGGCACCCCCATGGCACGGGCCAGAATCGCCACGTGCGACGCGCTCGATCCCTTCGCCGCGACCACGCCGGCTAACCGCTCCCGCGGCACCTCCATCAGCTCCACCCCGCTCACCTCCACGCCGACCAGGATGGTCTGTTCGGGGTACTCCACTTCGCGCGGAGTATCGCTCTGCAGACGCATCAGGATGCGACGACCGAGATCGCGGATGTCGGAGGCGCGCTCGCGCAGGTAGACATCCTCCATCTTGTCGAACACCCGTGCGTGCTCCTCGATGGTATGGTGCAAGGCGCTCTGCACCCACTCGCCCTGTTCGATCCTGGCGATGGTCTGGGTCACCAGGCTGTCGCTGCCCAGCATCAACAACAACGCATCGAAGAGCGCCTTCTCCTCGGTCGGCAGCACCTCTCCGAGCCGGCTCTGCAGCCGTCGCAGGCTCTCCTCGACGCGCGAGACCGCGTCGCGGAACTGGGCAATCTCAAGCTTCGGATCGCTGCAGCGGCGTTCGGGAACGGCTGCCAGATCGTCCATCTGATAGGTGACCACCACGCGGCCGACCGCCACGCCGGTGGCACTGGCTCGTCCCTCGAGATAGCGTTTGAGCGCCTCGCCCGGTGCCCCCATGGCGTCCAGCTCACCGTTCGCCTGGGCATGCGTGATGGCCCCGGCGAGCTGTGCAGCCAGCGTGAAGAGGAAGGTCACCTCGTTGTCTTCGAACATGCGCGGCTTGCGCTGCCGCACCACCAGCACGCCGAGCACCTTGCGATTCTGGATCACCGGAACACCGAGGAAACCATGATAGGGAACCTCGCCGGTTTCGGTGACGAAGAGATAGCGGGGGTGGCTGGGCGCGTCGTCGACGTTGATCGGCTCTGCCCGTTCGTAGACCAGCCCAACCAGACCGCGATGCAGCGGCAGACTCACCTTGCCGACCGCCTCCTGGCGTAGACCATGGGTGGCCCGCAGTACGTGCCTGCGCTGCTGATGGTCGGTGAGATAGACCGAACAGACGTCCGCCTTCACCGCCCGTTTGACCTGACTCACGATCAACTGCAGCGCACTGTCCAGATCGGGCGCACCGTTGACCTCTTCGACGATACGGCGCAGTACCTCAAGCATCGAGCGCATCCCCGTTTATCCTCAGCGACAAAGGGGCACGCGGATCAACGCCGCTTGTTGCGAAGATAGTTGCTGTGCGAGCGCACCGGAGGCCCCTCCGGAAAGAGCAAAGGCGCGAGTTCCTCGAGCGCCTTGGAGTAAACGCGGCGCTTGAAGTAGATCACTTCACGCAACGGCTGCCAGTATTTCACCCAGCGCCAGCCGTCGAACTCTGGTTTGGGAGAGTTATCCAGGCAGAAATCGGTCTCCGAGCAGAGGACCTTTAGCAGGAACCAGCGCTGCTTCTGGCCGATACAGAGCGGCCTGCAGTTGTGCCGCAGAAAGCGCTTGGGCAGCTGGTAGTGCAGCCAATCGTCGGTAACCCCCAACAACTCGACCTGGTGAGGCTTCAGGCCGACCTCCTCCTCGAGCTCCCGGAACATCGCCTGTTCGGGCGACTCATCCGGATTGATGCCGCCCTGGGGGAACTGCCAGGAGTTTTGTCCAACCCGGCGTCCCCAGAAGAGCTGGCGCCGCCGATTGCAGAGAATGATACCGACATTGGGTCTGTAACCTTCTGAATCGATCAAAGGACAACCCTAATGTAAAGTCTTAAATATACACCGATTGTTCCACACTCCCCCGGCAACGGGCAACCGTCTGCAGGAGATTGGGGTAGAATGGCGACCCGCCTCGATTCGTGGCGGTCGCAGTCAACGGGAGCAAGCGACTTGGCACTGGCAATCTTCGATCTGGACAACACCCTGCTGGACGGTGACTCCGACTACCTGTGGGGGGTGTTTCTCGCCGAAACCGGTGTCGTCGACCGTGAACAGTACGAGACGGAGAACCTGCGTTTCTTCCAGCAGTACGAAGCCGGCGAGCTGGACATCCACGAGTTTTTGCGTTTCTCGCTGCGGCCGCTGCGTGACAATGGCATGGAGCAGCTGCGGCGCTGGCGGGATGCTTTTCTGCGGCAGAAGATAATTCCCATCATCACGCCGGCAGCGCGCGAACTGGTGGAGCGCCACCGCCAGGCCGGCGACACGTTGCTGATCATTACCGCAACCAACGCCTTCGTCACCGCGCCGATCGCCGAAATGCTGGGAATCGAGCACCTGATTGCCACACAGCCGCAGATCAGGGACGGCCGCTATACCGGTGAGGTGGAGGGGATTCCGAGCTTCCGCGAGGGTAAGGTGGAACGCTTGCAAAACTGGCTGAAGGCACGCAAGGAAGACCTCCGCGGCAGCAGTTTCTACAGTGACTCGCACAACGACATTCCGTTGCTGGAACTGGTGGAGCACCCGGTTGCGGTCGACCCCGATGAGAAACTGTTGCTGCAGGCGCGAAAGCAGGGTTGGCCGGTGATCACGCTGCGGCAGGGCGACCTCGCGCCGACCTAGCGGGTCAGGGTCGTGACAAGCGCTCTGAACTATACTCCCGACAAGGGCGCAGCATATGGTCGGGCTGCCGGATCTGCCAGCAACCCGCGTCAGCGGACGACCATCCGCGCCCTGAGACAGGAGTTCGCCCAGCCATGACCGTCAAGCCCTTCTTCCCGGTATTCATCGTCCTGGTCGGCGTCGTGATCTACGCCTATCACGCGCCCGAGCAACGCCCCGAGAGCGGTGTCACCGCCACGCCCAAGGAGTATATCGAGCTGGTCGAGAAGCAGAAGGCGGAGCGCGTCAGAGAGCGGCAGGAGAAACGGGACGCCGTGACCGAGTGAAGCCGGCAAGCGGCGTTCAGGGTCTGGCGCGAAATGCCAGCACCAGCTGGTTGCGCAGTGCTTTCAGAAGATTCAGCTGTTTGCCGCTGAGATCGACGCCGCGGCGTTTCGGGTGATCCGCGTAAATCATGCCCAGCGCTCTCTGATTGACCAGCAACGGCAGCAGGATGAAAGATCCGGCATGGCTGATCGCGGTATACCACTCGGGGATATTGTCCTGAATCTTCTGCGCCTTGCAGTCCTCGATATAGAGGTCAACACCGTTCTTCAACGCCACATGAAACACCGTGTTGCTGTAGCGTGACGGGAACTTGAACTCCTGCATGAAACTTTCGATCTCCTCGCCGAAGCCGAGCCGGGCAGCGTAACTCTGGCTCTTGACATCCTGCAGGCAGAGGACCACGTGCTGGTAGGCCATCGCCCGGTAGATGGTCTCCAGCACGACGTTGAAGATCTGAGAGACATTGCACTTCTCATCCAGCATCATCGCGGTCACCTCCTGCAGACCTTCGGTCATGATCAGCTCCGCATCCGGTGACGGGCGGCCGGCACTGATATCCGGCGGGGCCATTCCGTCGCTCGCCTGTTCGCTCTCCAGCAGACAGGTCTCCGTTACCTCCTGGGTGCGCGACAGTGGCTCCTCCGGCCCCTCCCCTGGTGCCGCGATCAGCCGCTGTACGAACGGGGTCGCTCCGCGCCCGGTTACCGCCAGACTGCTGCTGAGCTCCATGAACTCATCGCGCGCCCGTTCCACCATCCCCTCGAAGCGCTGGTCGCTGATTGCCAGGCTCATGCGGTAGCGCTTGAGAATATGGCGGCAGGGTGCCTTGTCTCCGGGTTCTGCATCACCGATCGCCTTGGCCGCTTCGTTGGCGAAACTCGCTATCAGCCGCGTCTTGACGTCGGCGCGCTTGAGGTCGCCGGGTGACTTGGGGTTGACCCGTGCCATGCCGAGCGTGATCTCTTTGGGAAAGTTCCACTGCTTGGCGATGGCGATGCCGATCTGCTCGAAGGTCATGCCCAGGACGCGACGTTGCGCACCTTCCGAATCCATCCCCTCCTGTTTCTCCAGGCGTTCAATCTCCTCACTCTCGTCGGTCAGGTAGTAGGCGACAAGAATCCGTCCCATGTTGTGCATCATGCCGCAGAGAAAGGTCCCTTCGATATCCTCCATCCGCGCATCCGTCGCCGCCTGCTTCGAGAGCGTGGCGCCGAACACCGCGGCACAGATCTCCTCTTTCAGACGCGTTGCCTGGGAGCGGTTGTGCAGGTGCTCGAAGAAGATCAGCGATGCGGCGATGGAGCGGATGGTCTTGATGCCGAGCACCACGATAGCGCGGCTGACGCTGCCGATCTTGCCGGCGAAGCGGCTGTAGTAGGCCGAATTGACCACCTTGAGGATTTTGTTGGTGAGCGCGAAATCCCTGATGATGACGCTGGCCAGATGGCTCACATCCTGCTCTTCGGAACTGCTCAGCTGATTGAGCGAGCGGATAGACTCGGAGAGCACGGGGAAGTCGCTCTTGTGCTGCATGCGCCGCAGCAGGAACTCGATCGTGCCCTTGGAGCCCGAACTAGTGCTCTCCGGGCTCTCGCCCGATTCGCGGTACTTCACCAGCGCACCCAGCATCTCACCGGCGTCGCGGTAGCGCGCAGCGGGCTCTTTCTCCAGCGCCTTCAGCACGATGGCGTCGAGCCCTTCGCTGATCTGGCTGTTCAGCTCGGAAGGCGGCGGCACATGCTTGCTGCGGATGCTGGCCAGCAGCACCTGACGCGAAGGCGCGTCGAAGGCCTTTTTTCCGGTCAGCATCTCGAACAGGATCGCCCCCAAGGCGAACACGTCGGCGCTCGGGTTGACCTCACCGCTGGCAATATACTCCGGCGCCATATAGCGCGGAGTTCCGGTACGCACCCGGCTCTTCTCCTGTTCACTCGAACCGGTACGCGAGATACCGAAATCCATGATCTTGGGCAGGCCATCGTTGCCGATGATGACATTGGAAGGTTTCAGGTCACGGTGCACGATGCCGCGCCGGTGAACCTGATCGATCCCGGAGAGCATCGCGCCGAAGATATCCAGTTTCTGTTGGATATCGCCGTTCATCTTCTGCAGCCGCTGCGACAGCAGCTCCCCCTCGACATATTCGAATACCAGATAGGGGTGTTGCTGCTGTTTGCCGACGTCGTAGATGGAGACGATGTTGGGGTGCTGGATCTGGCTGATGGCACGCGCTTCGCGCAGAAAATCCTGCTCTTCACCCAGCGCCGAGCGGTTCAGAACCTTGATCGCGACCTTGCGCTGCAGGTCCGGGTCGAGGCAGAGAAAGACGCTCCCCTGCGCACCGGCACCCAGCTTTTTCCCAACCCTGAATCTTCCTATCGTCTGCATAGAGGGGATAGCGACCGGAGGCGGAAAAACTTTCCCAGACAGAAGAGGGAAAGTCGCCACTGAGACACTCCCCCATCCCCATCAATCCGGTACAGACCGGAGCAGTGGCGCAAGGCGGCGCCGGGCAGGGACCGAAGGGTGGAACTTCGGAAACCAGGCGCCAATTCGAGCCTCGTCATCCTGGCTTGCGCCAGTTCGACGAAGCGGATCAGGCGGCGCTGGCCGCCGATCCCTTTTTGGTGAAAGTCAGGCTATCGCCCGCCGCATCCACCCTGATGGTGTCGCCAGCCATGAACTCTCCGGCCAGTATCTGCTGCGCCAACGGATTCTCCAGCTGCTGCTGGATGGCCCGCTTCAGCGGCCGCGCGCCGTAGACCGGATCGAAACCCGCGTCGCCAAGACGATCGAGCGCGGCGTCGCTGATCTCGAGCATCATCTCCCGGTCGGCCAGGCGCTTGCGCAGGTAGTCGATCTGTATCACCGTGATGGCGCGAATCTGCTCACGTCCGAGCGGATGGAAGACCACGCTCTCGTCTACGCGGTTGATGAACTCGGGGCGGAAGTGCTGCCCCACCACCTCCATCACCGCCCGCTTCATCGCCTCGTAATCCTCCTCGCGTGCCAACTCCTGAATCAGCTGGGAGCCGAGGTTCGAGGTCATCACGATAACAGTGTTGCGAAAGTCGACCGTGCGCCCATGGCCGTCGGTGAGGCGGCCGTCCTCGAGCACCTGCAGCAGAATATTGAAGACGTCGGGGTGCGCCTTCTCCACTTCGTCCATCAGAATCACGCTGTAGGGCCGACGGCGCACCAGCTCGGTCAGGTAGCCCCCCTCTTCGTAACCGACATAGCCGGGAGGCGCACCGATCAGGCGGGCCACCGAGTGCTTCTCCATGAACTCCGACATGTCGATGCGCACCATCGCCTCTTCGGTATCGAACAGGAATTCGGCCAGCGACTTGCACAGCTCGGTCTTGCCGACACCGGTCGGACCCAGGAACAGGAACGAGCCGTTGGGCCGGTTCGGGTCGGCCAATCCGGCACGCGAGCGGCGGATCGCGTTGGCGACGGCGCTTACCGCTTCCTGTTGACCGATCACCCTGCGGGCCAATGCCGACTCCATCTGCAGCAGCTTCTCACGCTCGCCCTCGAGCATCTTCGAGACCGGAATGCCGGTCCACTTGGAGACCACGTCGGCGATCTCCTCTTCGGTCACCTTGTTGCGCAGCAGCGTCATCTCGGCGGTCTCCGCCTGTGCCGCGCGTTCGAGCTGCTTCTCCAGCTCGGGGATACGCCCGTACTGCAGTTCGGACATGCGTTGCAGGTCGCTCGCCCGGCGTGCGGTCTCCATCTCGAGGCGCGCCCTCTCCAACTCCTCCTTGATGTGCGCGGCCCCCTGCAACGCCGCCTTCTCGGACTTCCACACCTCTTCGAGGTCGGAGAACTCCCGCTCCAATCGCTCGATCTGCGACTCCAGGTCCGCCAGCCGCTTCTTGGACGCCTCGTCGGTCTCCTTGTTGAGTGCCTCGCGTTCGATCTTCAGCTGAATCAGACGCCGCTCGAGGCGGTCCATCCCCTCCGGCAGTGAGTCGATCTCCATACGGATCAGCGAGGCTGACTCGTCGATCAGATCGATCGCTTTATCCGGCAGCTGACGGTCAGTGATATAGCGGTGCGACAGGGTCGCAGCGGCAACGATCGCCGGATCGGTGATATCGACGCCGTGGTGCACCTCGTAGCGCTCCTTCAGCCCGCGCAGGATGGCAATGGTATCCTCGACAGTCGGCTCCTCGACCAGCACCTTCTGGAAGCGGCGCTCCAGTGCCGCATCCTTCTCGATGTACTGGCGATACTCGTCCAGCGTGGTGGCGCCGACGCAGTGCAACTCGCCGCGTGCCAGCGCCGGCTTGAGCATGTTACCGGCGTCCATCGCCCCTTCGGCCTTACCCGCCCCGACCATGGTGTGCAGCTCGTCGATAAAGAGAATGATCTGCCCCTCCTGCTTGGCCAGGTCGTTCAGCACCGCCTTGAGCCGCTCTTCGAACTCGCCACGG
>JAGRGU010000005.1 GCA_020445335.1 Gammaproteobacteria bacterium | reverse complement strand
GTTCGATTCCGGGCTCAGCCTCCAACCACCCGTAACACCATGCGACGTCTCCCTGGCGTGCTTTTCTCTGATATCGTATAGCCATCGGAAGCAACCGGGTTTCCGGCCGGGCGTCCGCCCTGGCCTGCGAGTGCACTTGAAATGGGTCCAACAATGAAGCTCTTCCACCGGCGGCCGTCGAATACGCTCCTGCTGCTGTTGCTCTGTTCGACGCTGTCGGCGGTATCCGCTCAGTCGCCGAATGTTCTGAGCGACAAACCCGAAGCGGCGCAAGAGTTGTCGCCGGAACGGATCGAGTCGGGTCGCAAGGCAGTGGAGGCCGACGCTTCGCTCGATGATGCCAGGAAACAGAAGGCGCTTGGCATGTACGACCAGGCGGCGCAGTGGCTGCAGCAGGCGGTCGAAGCCAAGGCCCAGCTTACCCAGCTGGAGAGTCTGGTAAATCTCGCGCCGCAGAAGATCGAAGAGATTCGCAACGGTAAGGCCCGGGCCGCGCACAAACGCGCCGAGGTGGAGCCGATAGTGGCGTCTGCGAGCCTGGAGTCGATCGAGCTGGCGCTCTCGGGCGAACAGCTGGCATTGCAACAGGCGAGGGAGGCGCAACGCAAGCACGAGGATGAGCTCGCGCGGCTGCTGGTCGGCAGCAAGGGTTTGAGCGAAGAGATAGGCGCCAGGATGAAAGCGCTCGAGCAGATCGAATCAGACCTCAAGGCGCCGGCGGTCGACGAACCCGCGCCGCTCGCCCAGGCACGCCAGCTGATGCTGCAGAGTCGCAGAACACTGCGCCAGGCAGAGTTGAGCCAGCTGAAACTGCGGCTCGGCAGTCACGATCTTTTGACCAATCTTGCACAGGCTGAAAGGGATCTCAGCTCGGCGGAAGTCGTTGAGCTGCAGAAACGGGTGGACACGCTCAGTCAGGCCGCACAGAAACTGCGCGAGGAGCAGGCACGAGAGGCGCGGCAGCAGGCGGACGAACTCAAGAGCAAAAGCGAAACCCTGCCCGAACCGCTGCAGATAATCGCCCAGGAGAATGCCAGATATCGAACCGAACTCGAGGGCCTCATCAGCCGGGAGCAGTCGGTGCTCGCGGATCTGGAGGCGGCCCGGTTGGGGCTGGACGGCGTGAAGAGCGATTTCGATCGTACCCGGCAGCGGGTCGACGTGGTCGGCACCACGCAGGCGATCGGCAAGATGCTGGCCCGCCGGCGCGGTGAGTTGCCTTCCTTGCAGAGTTATCGCCGCAACACCGCGCAGCGCGGCGCGGAGATTGGACGCGCCACCGACCGGCAGATCGACATCGAAGAGCTGCTGCGCCAGCGCGGCGATGTCCGGACCGTAATTGCCAATACACTGAACGCATTGCCCGAGGCCGAGCGCACGCGATACGAGCCGGATATAAGTGAACTTGCCAGGGTCAGGCGCGATGCCCTGAACGAGCTGCAGAAGGTCTACGGGCGCTACATCGGCCAGATCACCTCGCTGGATCTCGCCAAGCGGCAACTGGTGGAGGTGGCGGGCGCTTACGTCAAATATATCGACGATCAGCTGGTCTGGGTTCCGGGCGCCGGCGTCACGGAACTGTTCGATCTGGTAGGGATCGGCGAAGGGGTGTTCTGGTTGTTGGCACCCGGGCAGTGGGCGCAGTTGGCGGTGGATGCGATGACGCTGTTGCAGAAACGTCCGCTATGGATAGTGTTGCTCGCCGCGCTGTTCCTGCTGCTGTTGAATAGGCGTAGAAGATCGATGCAACGCCTCGAATCGATCACCCGCAGTATTCTCAAGGTCCGTACCGACGCTTTCAAGTACACGCTGCTGGCTCTGCTCGATACCGCGATCATCATCGGCGCCTGGCCGCTGTTACTGATTGCATCCGGCTGGCTGTTTGCGACGCTGTCGACTTCGGCTTCGTTCACGCTGGCTGTGGCGGCCGGGCTGATCAAGGCCGGTACCCTCTGGGTGAGTATCACCATGGTCATTCAGATCTGCCGCACGCACGGTCTCGGTGATCGGCATTTCGGATGGCCGAAGCCGGTCAGGGACTCCCTGATACGCGAGTTCAGCTGGCTCTTTCCGCTGGCGGTACCGCTGGGTTTCCTGGTCGCGCTGGCGGCCGGCGCAGATCTGCCGTCGAGCGTCAAGTCGGTCGGGAGAGTGGCATTCATCTTTCTGATGCTGGCGTCCAGCGTTTTCGTCTACCGCCTGCTAAGGCGCGGCACGCCGATGATAGAAGCACTGAGGGGGGGCGACGGCAGCGCCTCCCGGCCGCTGCTACAGCTCCATTTTCTCTGGTTTCCACTGTTGTTGCTGCTGCCGCTCACCTTTGCGGCGATTTCGATCGCCGGCTATCACTACGCTGCGCTGCATCTCGAACAGCGGGCCGATCTGACCTTCTGGTTCTTTGTCGCGTTGTTCCTGTTGAAAGAGTTGCTGCTGCGTTCGCTCTATATCGTCAACAGGCGCATGCGTCTCGAAGAGGCGTTGCGGCGGCGTGAGGAGTTGCGCGCGGAGCGGGAGCGGGAGGAGACGCGAAGCGAGGACGAGACGCCGCAGATTCCGCTAGACATTCCCGAGGTGAACTTCGAGGCACTGACCGAACAGAACAAGCGCCTGGTACGCGCCGGCTTCCTGTTCGGCTCGGTGATAGGCGTCTGGAGCATCTGGAGCGACCTGCTGCCCGCGCTCGGTTTTCTCAACAATACCGAACTGCCGTTTCATGCCAGCCGGATCGTCGATGGCATCGTGAAAGAGGTGCCGGTCACGCTGGGCGATCTGACACTGGGATTGATTCTGGTGGCAATCACCGTGTTGGCCGCGAAAAACATCCCGGGCGTATTGGAGGTCTCGCTGCTGCAGCGGCTGCCGTTGGACGCCGGTGTGCGCTACGCAATCACCTCGCTGACGCAGTATACGATCGCCGGTATCGGCGTGCTGATCGCCTTCAGCACGCTCGGCTTGCAGTGGTCAAGCGTACAGTGGCTGGTGGCGGCGCTCAGCGTCGGTCTGGGCTTCGGCCTGCAGGAGATCGTGGCGAACTTCATCAGTGGCATCATTCTGCTGTTCGAACGGCCGATCCGGGTCGGCGACGTGGTGACGATCAACAATACCACCGGCAAGGTGGCGCGTATCCGGATCCGTGCCACCACGATCATCAACTGGGACAAGCAGGAGTTGCTGATTCCGAACAAGGAGTTCATCACCGGGCAGGTGATAAACTGGACGCTGAGCGATCGCTTGAATCGCATTCTCGTGGTCGTCGGGGTTGCCTACGGATCGGATATCGACAAGGCAATGAAGCTGATGCTGGAGGTGGCGCACGACAACGAAAACGTGCTCGAGGATCCGGAACCGGTGGTCTCTTTCGACGCCTTTGGCGACAACGCGCTGACGCTGACGCTACGCAGCTATCTGGACAGCCTCGACAATCGACTGGCGACGATCACGGCTTTGCACCGCAGCGTCAACGAGCGCTTCGCGGCGGCCGGTATCAATATCGCGTTTCCGCAGCGCGACGTGCACCTGGATACCAGCAAGCCGCTGGATATCCGCGTGCACCCGGTGCCGACGGACGCCAGACCCTGAGACGCAAGCGGAGGAGCACAGACCATGCCTGTCAATCCGGTCATCGGAACACTTGGTCGCCCGCTGCGCCTTGCCGTGATCGGCGGGGCGGCGGGCGCGTTCATCGGGCCGCTGCATCGCATCGCCGCCAGAATGGACGGATTGTTCGAAATCGTCGCCGGTGTGTTGTCGTCGAACCCTGAGAAATCGGTCGCGGCGGGCGGGGCGATCGGTCTGTCGCCGGAGCGTGCCTACCCCGACATGGCGAGCCTCCTGGCGGCGGAGAAGCGGCGCGACGACGCGATCGACGCGGTGGCGATCATGACCCCCAACGATTCGCACCACGCCTATGCGATGGCGGCCATGGATGCCGGTTATCACGTCATCTGCGACAAGCCCATCACCAATACGGTGGCGGATGCGGAGGCACTGGTCGCCAAGTCGAAAAGCACCCGACGTGTGTTCTGTCTTACCCATAACTACAGCGGATACCCGCTGGTGCGGCAGGCACGGGCGATGGTCGCTGCCGGTGAGATCGGTGATTTGCGTCTGGTGCAGGTGGAGTATGTGCAGGGTGGCAAGGCAAACGAGAGCAAGCCCGATGATCCGCAGGCGCACCGCGGATGGAAATTCAATCCGGAGATCAGCGGACCTTCGCTGGTGCTCGGGGATATCGGCACCCATGCGCATCACCTTCTCAGATTCATCACCGGGGTGGAGGTCGAACAGTTGGCGGCGGAGGTCGGTGCGATCGTTCCCGGACGGCGGGTGCATGACTTTGCCGGCGCGCTGCTGCGGCTGGAGGGTGGCGCTCGGGGTGTCTTTTGGGTGACTCAGGCCGCTGCGGGGGTGGAGAACAGCCTCAGGATTCGCGTCTCCGGCAACCGCGGTTCGCTCGAGTGGTGGCAGGAGATTCCCCAGCGTCTGCACTTCTACCCGCTGGGCTCTCCGGCGCAGATTCGCACACCCAACGGTCCCGGAAGCTATCCCCAGTCGACCAGAGTCTGTCGGGTGGCGGCGGGACACCCGGAGGGATTTCCGGAGGCTTTTGCCAATATCTATGCCGATGCGGCCGAAGCGATCGCCTGCAGGATAGCGGGCAAGGAACCCGATCCGGCCGCGCTCTGGTTTCCCACCGCGGCCGACGGTCTCATGGGGATGCGCTTCACGTTCGCCTGCCTGGAGTCGGCAGAGGCCGGAGGCGCCTGGACCAGAGTCTGACCTGCCAGCGGATGGTGCACGCTGGTGGGGGCGATTCCACCTGTTTTCGCCGAGTGAGCAGTTGCGGCGTCTATACTGGAAAGGATTGACGACAGATGGTCGGGAGGAGGCGTCATGTTTGGTAGTGGTGCGCTGCGAAGGGCCGTTTCAAGAGTGCCACGACTATCCGCAAGCGGCATCTGGCGGCAGCTTGTCTCGGCTTCACTCATTCTGGTTCTGTCGCTTCTTCCTTTGGTCCATGCGAAGCCCCTCGCCGCGAAGAGGAAAATTCTTTTCATCGCCTCCTATCATGTGGAAAAGGGTGAATGGACCGCCGGAATCAAAGCGGGGATCGAAGGCGTTCTCTCCCGGCGCGCCGACGTCTCTCTGGAGCTCTTCAACATGGACACCCGCTTGAGTAAAAGTGACGCAGAAAAAGAGGCGGCCGCGTTACGAGCGAAGCAGGTGATCGAGCGGGTGAAGCCCGATGTGGTGATCACCTCGGATGACAACGCCGCCAAATTTCTAATCCTGCCCTACTTCAAGAATGCCGATTTACCATTCGTATTCTGCGGCGTGAACTGGGATGCGTCGGTCTACGGATTGCCTTACCGCAACACCACCGGAATGATCGAGATCCAGTTGATCGATAAGATCGTCGACTACCTTTCGCCTCTCGCGCGGGGTGGCCGCCTGGCTGCGCTCAGAGGGGATACGCTGACCAATCGAAAGGAGCAGCAGCACTTCGAGCGGCATCTGGGCAGGTCGATGTCCACCGCGTATGTCGAGAATATCAGGCAGTGGAGAGAGGCATTTGTAAGCTTGCAGCGCGATGCCGATATCCTGATTCTGGGATCGCTGCGGGCGCTCGATCTGGAGGGGGTCGCGATGGCGGAAATAGAAGCCTTTGCCAGGGAGCACACGCGAATTCCCACGGCCAGTTACGATGCGTTCATGAATCGTGTCGCACTGTTAACCCTCTCGACCCTTCCCAGGGAACAGGGCGAGTGGGCCGCCGGCAAGGCGCTGGAGATTCTCGACGGCACGCCGCCAAATCTGATACCGGTTGTGAGCAATCGGAAAGCAAAAATATTTTTGAACATGACGCTGTCGAAAATACTCGGAATCAGGATGCCAATGGAGCTTATCGAAATCTCGCATCTTGTAGACGGCAGAGAGCCGTAAACTTCAGTCAACGGGCCAAAGGACAGGGCACAGTGAACACGGATTCCATCACATTCAAGATTCTCTCCTTCATCATGATCGCACTGATTCTGGTGACGATCAGTATCATGTCGCTGTCATATATTCAGCTGACACCGATCGTCGACAAGAGCCAGGGCGAGATCTATTCGGAGAAGCTGGACGTCATCGTGGCTTCACTCTCCAGAATGGAGGAGAGACTGCAGAGGACCGGTCTCGTCGATGCCTATATCGATGATTTCAAAAATTCGGCGATAGCGACTCTGCGCAACACCTACTACAAGTTGGGCAACAGCAACATCAAGCTCTTCATTCTCGACGGGCAGGGGCGATTCGTCATGCGGCCCGACGATAGCTCCGCGCTGCCGTTGGATGAACTGCACGGCCATTTCCAAAACGGCTCGGTTACGCGAGGCGAGTTCAACGCCTTGTTACAGGGTGAGCCGACCTGGTACGTTTATCGCCAGTTCGAACCCTGGGGCTGGACGATCTGCTACTCCGTTCCCGACAGCGTCAAGTATGCGGATCTGCGCCAGTTCACCGCACTGCTGCTGGTCATCATGCTCTCCACCATCTTCGTGATCACCGCCATCCTCTCTGTAATCGTCGCCCGGCTGGTGCGTCCGGTAAGCCTGCTGACGACCAGCGCGGCGCGGATCTCTGCCGGCGACCTGGAGCAGCCGATCACGATCGAGAGGGCCGATGAGATAGGCGCCTTGGCCAAGAGCTTCGACCATATGCGCAACTCCCTCAAGGATCGGATGGAGCAGCTCAACAGCGAGATCGTCGAACGTAGAAAGGCCGAGGATGAGTTGCGACGGCTGCGCAACTATCTCTCGAACATCATCGACTCGATGCCCTCGATCCTCGTCGGCATCGATGCCGAGGGCAAGGTGACACAGTGGAACAAGACCGCCGAACGCAGCACCGGTATCTCTGCGGAAATGGCCTACGGGCACGCGCTGCACGAGGTCTTCCCACAGATGCAGGAGCAGATGGGGAACATCACGCAGGCGATCAACGCAAGGGAAGTCAAACGGATTGCCAGGCGGCCGCACCCGAGCAAGAGTGGCACTCACTACGAAGACATCACCTTCTATCCTCTGGTCGCCAACGGCGTGGAGGGCGCCGTCATCCGTATCGAGGATGTGACCAAGGAGTATGAGTTGGAGATGGAACTCAACCACAGCCGCAAGATGGATGCGATCGGGCAACTCGCGGGAGGTGTGGCGCACGACTTCAACAACATGCTGGGCGGCATACTCGGGGCGGTGCAGCTGCTCCGAAACAGGCAGAACGACCCCGACGAGAAGAGCCTGAAGTACATATCTATGATCGAAAGATCCTCGATGCGCGCCGCCGATCTTACCGGCAAGCTGCTCGCTTTCGGCAGGAAGGGCAACATCACCCCGGTGGCGGTCGATATCCGCGCCGTCATCGACGACACCGTTGCCTTCCTCAGCAGGACCATCGACAAGAGAATAACCCTGTCGGTGCGCGCTGGCGCCACCAATACCACCCTGATGGGCGACAACTCCGCGTTGCAGAATGCGTTGCTCAATATCGGCATCAACGCCAGCCACTCCATGCCCGACGGCGGTAACATAGAGATCGAGACCAGAAACGTCTGGCTGAGCCGAAGTTTCTGCTCCGAGAGCACCTTCGATATCGGACCCGGCGAGTATCTCCAGATCGAAGTGCGTGACTCCGGCTGCGGTATTCCGCAGCAGAATCTGGACAGAATTTTCGAGCCCTTCTTCACCACCAAGGAGACAGGCAGGGGGGCCGGCCTGGGGCTGGCCTCGGTCTATGGCACGGTGAAGGATCACCATGGCCTGATAACTGTGCACAGCACCGTTGACGTCGGCACCGGCTTCTCACTGTTTCTGCCCGTAAGCGACGCCAACAACCTGCACCAGGTTTCGACGCAGGAGGCGGGAGTGGTGCAAGGGTCAGGCAGAGTTCTGCTGGTGGACGATGAAGAGATGATCCGCAGCACCGGCGAGCAGCTGCTTATAGAGGCTGGCTACAACGTGCTGCTGGCCGAGAACGGTCTGGAAGCGGTCAATATTTTTCGCCAGCAGCAGGGCGAGATCGACCTGGTGATAATGGATATGGTAATGCCCGTGATGAGCGGGCGCGAAGCGATCAGAAGATTGCGCGAGATCGAGCCGGAGTGCAGCGTCATCGTTGCTTCTGGATATGCCGAACGTGAGCAGGAAGGGGGTTCGGGCGACAACGATATTCAGGGATTCCTGCAAAAGCCGTATCGCATAGCCACGCTCAGTCAACTCATCGCCCAGGTATTGGAGCAGCGCAGGTCGAGAGTGAAAGCCGCGAATATGGAGCAGTCGAACGCTTAAATCTTGCCAGATCCGAGTCAGGGATTGGTGTTCCGGTCGACTGCCGCGGCCAGCGCACCTTCCCGCTGCAACAGTGCCAGTCGCTGAGTAACGGCGCTGCGAAATGCAGAGTTGGCGCCGAGCGCAGCGTCGAACACCGCACCGGTCTGCAGTGCGGCGGCGGTCATCGCGGCGGCGTCGCCGCTGTGAGGCGCCACACGCTCGCGAAGAGATTCCGCCAGCGGGTCGCGTACGTCGATCGGCTGACCGCGCAGGTCCCTGCCCGAGACGTACTGAATCCAGGCGGCGATGGCGAGCGCCAGGCGATCGATCGACGCCCCATGGCGCAGCCGGTCGATGATCGTGCCGAGCAGGCGCTGGGGCAGTTTTTGGGAGCCGTCCATGGCGATCTGCCAGCAGCGGTGGCGCAGTGCCGGGTTGGAGAATCGCGCCAACAGCGCTTCGATATATGCATGGATGTCGAATCCCTGAGGCGCAATGACCGTCGCTAGAATCTCCTCCCGCATCAGCCGTTCGGCAAAGCTGCGCAGAGCATGGTTCTGCATGCAGTCGGCGATATGCTCCATACCGCCGAGATAGCCCAGATAGGCGAGCGCCGAGTGGGTGCCGTTCAGCAGCCGCAACTTGATCAGCTCATAGGGTGCGACATCCTTGACCAGCATCGCGCCGGCGCTCTCCCAGGCCGGTCGACCCATGGTAAAGCGATCCTCGATCACCCACTGCGTGAAAGGCTCGGTGATAATCGCCCCCTCGTCGCGCAGGCCGAGGTCGTCGGCTACCATTGCCAGCCCATCCGCGGTCATCGCCGGAACGATGCGATCCACCATGCTGCTGGGGAAGGCGACATGCGTTGCGATCCAATCGGCCGCCTGTGGCAGCGCCAGAGCGGCGTACTCGAGCACCACCGCACGCAGTGATCTGCCGTTATCGGGCAGATTGTCGCAGCTGAGTACGGTGAACGGCGGCAGCCCCGCCAGTCGGCGCATATCGAGCGCCTGCACCAGCAGGCCTATGGCGCTGGCGGGCTGGTGAGGCTGTTGGAGATCGGCGTTGATCGTCGGCTCGCCGGTCAGCAGCGTGCCCCGCGTCGGGTCGCGATAGTAGCCCTTCTCGGTAACCGTCAGCGAGACGATGCGGGTGGCGGGATCGGCCATCAGTTGAAGCAGCCGCTCTCGCGCTTGCGGGACGAAGATTACCTCGCTCACCGCACCTATGACGCGGCAATCGCGCTCTTCCCCGGATATCTGGGTGACCGTGTAGAGTCCCTGTTGCGGCATCAGTTGATTCTGTACCGCGCGACTGCGCAGACTGGCACCGACGATGCGCCAGTCACCACCCGATCGGTTCATCACCGCGTCGGTATAGAACGCCTGATGCGCCCGATGGAAGGCACCGATGCCGAGATGGACGATGCCGACAGCACAGCGTTGGCGATCGTATGTCGGGATGCCGATGTGGGCCGGAAGCCGTTGCAGCTGGCTGCCATCGAGGCGTTTCATCGCTGCTTCCCCATGCCCAAGAGTCGCTCAGAGGCGGTAGGCGCGTTTGGCCAGGTGGTAGGCAAGGTCGCACGCCACCTCGGCGGCCTCGCTCTCACCCAGGCGGTGCTCGCTGACCAGCTCGGCGAGATAGCGACAGTCGATCCGCCGCGCCAGGTCGTGGCGGGCGGGTATGGAAAGGAAGGCGCGGGTGTCGTCATTGAAGCCTACGGTGTTGTAGAAACCGGCGGTCTCGGTGACGGCGTGGCGGTAGCGCAGCATCCCCTCGGGGCTGTCGTAAAACCACCAGGCCGGCCCCAGCCTGAGAATTGGATAGTGGCCGGCCAGCGTGGCCAGTTCGCGGGTATAGGCGCTCTCGTCAAGGGTGAAGAGGATGATGCTGAGCCCGGGCTCGTTGCCGAAGCGATTCAGGAGCGGGCGCAGCGCGTGAACATAGTCGGTGCGGGTTGGGATGTCGGCGCCCTTGTCGAGACCGAAGCGGTCGAAGAGCAGCCGGTTGTGGTTGCGCAGGCAGCCGGGATGGATCTGCATCACCAGGCCGTCGTCGAGGCTCATGCGCGCCATCTCCGTCAGCATCTGCGCGCGAAACAGCTCCGCGTCATCGGCGCTTTGGCCGCCCGATCGAACCCTGCCGAACAGTTTGCGACACTCGGCCGGATCGAGGTCGGAGGTCGCCGCGCTCGGGTGGCCGTGGTCGCTGGAGGTGGCGCCGCGCGCCATGAAGTAGGCGCGGCGCTCGCGCAGCGCGGCGAGGTAGCCCTCCCAGGTCGCGGTATCCTCGCCGCTGATCTCGCCGAGTCGATCGAGGTTCGTGCCGAAGCCGTGGAACTCGGGGTCGACCACCGGATCCGGGCGGAAGGCGGTGATGACGCGCCCCTGCCAGCCACTGGCGCGGATCCGGTCGTGGTGATGAAGGTCGTCGAGCGGCGATTCGGTGGTGGAGATCACTTCGATGTTGAAGCGCTCGAACAGCGCCCGAGGCAGGAACTCAGCTCTGCTCAGACAGTCGGCGATATGGTCGTAGATCGAATCCGCGGTCGCCGGCGTCAACAGCTCTTCGACGCCGAAGACGAAGCTCAGCGCATGGTCGAACCAGAGCCGTGACGGGGTCCCGCGGAAGAGGTGATAGTTGGCCGCGAACAGCCGCCAGATCTTGCGGTTGTCGGTTTCGACCACGCCGCCGTCGCGGCGCTCGATTCCCAGATCCTCGAGCCGTATGCCCTGGCTGTAGAGCATGCGGTAGAGGTAGTGGTCCGGCTTGATGAGCAGCGTGGCGGGATCGGGAAACGGCTGGTTGTCTGCAAACCAGCGTGGATCGGTATGGCCGTGCGGGCTGACGATCGGCAGCCCCTTGACCCGGTCGTAGAGCGCGCGTGCGATGGCGCGAATCCCGGTATCCGCCGGAAAGAGACGATCTTCGTGAACAAGCAAAGCGTCGGGCATGGCCTTCACTCCTGGGAGAGGTTCTCAAACTGGTGGTCGAGGTCGAGTATCTTCAGCTCCGAAGCGGCCAGCAGCACACCGCTGACCCGCTCGAGGTGTGCACGCATCGCCTCGCGCGCGCCCCCCGCATCCCGCGCCGCGAGCGCCTCGGTGATCTCCCGGTGGTCGAGCACCGCATGGTGGTCGTCGCTCCAGTCACGCCTTTTCTTGATCTCGCGGATGGTTTCGTGCAGCCCCTGCCACATGGGCATGCGCGCGCGAAACTCCCAAAGCTGCTCGACCGCCGCAGCCATCGCGCTGTTACGGGTCGCCCTGGCGACGATCTGATGGAACTCCCGGTCGGCCTCTTCGGTAGAAGCACGTGCATCTGCCAGGCCGTTCATGGTTTCGTTGGCTTTGCGCAGCGCCCGCAGTTCCACCTCGTCGATCCGCTGCGCGGCTAAAGCGGCCGCTTCACCCTCGATATGGGCTCTCGCCTCCAGCAGTTCGAACGGGCCTGGACCTGCGTCCGCCGTGCTCTGTTGAGACGGTGGTTCGCAGACGAAAACCCCTGCACCGCTGCGGATCTGTACCGCTGCGGCCAGCTCCAGCGCGATCATCGCCTCGCGGATGGTGGGACGGCTTACTTGCAGGCTGACCGCAAGTTCACGCTCGGAGGGGAGTCGTTCGCCGACCTTGAACTCGCCGGTGGCGATCAGACGCAACAGCTGGTCGGCCACCTCCTGATAGAGGCGACGGACTTTGATCGGCTCGACCGGCATCGGGCTCGGTGCCTCCACGCAGCTTCTTGACCAGTTGTCAAGATTATGGTCGTATAGCCAGGAGGTCAAGTGGTAAGGCCAATTTTTCTTTTTCACACCCGCAAGCGGGCGCCGGGGGATCGCAATCCATGAAAATCGTCGACGCGAAGGTGATCGTCACCGCACCCGGACGAAACTTCGTCACCCTCAAGATCACTACCGACGAGGGGCTGCACGGAATCGGCGACGCCACCCTCAACGGCCGCGAGCTGGCGGTGGCGGCATACCTCAACGACCATCTGATCCCCTGCCTGATCGGACGCGATGCCCACCAGATCGAGGATATCTGGCAATACCTCTACAAAGGGGCCTACTGGCGTGGCGGGCCGGTGACGATGAGCGCCATCGCCGCGGTCGATACCGCTTTATGGGACATCAAGGCGAAGGCGGCGGGTCTGCCGCTCTACCAGCTGCTCGGCGGGCGCAGCCGCAGCGGTGTGATGGTCTACGGCCACGCCAACGGCCGCGACATCGAAGAGACGGCGGACGAAGTCGACCGCTTCATCGAACTGGGCTACAAGGCGGTGCGGGCGCAGTGCGGAATCCCCGGGCTGGCCAGCACCTACGGCGTCTCCAGCGACAAGCTCTTCTACGAGCCGGCCGACGCCGATCTGCCGAGCGAAAATCTGTGGTCGACGGAGCGCTATCTGGACCAGGTTCCGAAGCTGTTCGAGCGGCTCCGCAGCAGGTTCGGTTTCGAGCCGCACCTGCTGCACGACGCGCACCACCGCCTGACGCCGATCGAGGCCGCGCGACTCGGCCAGTCGCTCGAGCCCTACCGACTCTTCTGGCTGGAGGACAGCGTTCCGGCGGAGAATCAGGAGGCCTGGAGAACCATACGCCAGCATACCGTGACACCGCTCGCGGTGGGCGAGATATTCAATACCGTCTGGCAGTGCCGTACGTTGATCGAACAGGAGCTGATCGACTATGTCCGCACCACCGTGGTACACGCCGGAGGTATCACCCATCTGCGGCGCATCGCCACGTTGGCCGATCTGCATCACGTGCGCACCGGCTGCCACGGCGCCACCGATCTGTCGCCGGTCTGCATGGGTGCGGCGCTCCATTTCGATATCTGGGTACCCAATTTCGGCATCCAGGAGTATATGCGCCATACACCAGAGACCGACGCGGTTTTTCCGCACGACTACCGTTTCGACAGCGGCTACCTGCTTCCGGGCGAGACACCGGGACATGGCGTGGATATCGACGAGTCGCTGGCGGCGAAGTACCCCTACCAGCGTGCCTATCTGCCGGTGAACCGCCTGCTCGACGGCACCCTGACGAGCTGGTAACGGAAACTGGATCGGAGCTGGCGAATGACCCTTGAGACGACTGAAACGGATTGTCTGGTCATACGCTTGCACGATAGCGATAACATCGTCGTGGCCAGGGAAGAGCTCCCGGCCGGCTGCGTCGTCGATGGGGGCTCGGGAACGGTCAGCTGCCGTGAGCCGATCCCTGCGGGGCACAAACTCGCAAGCCGCTCGATCGCCGCAGGGGAGGGGGTCTTCAAATATGGCCAGCTGATCGGTCTGGCCTCGAGCGAGATCGCCGCCGGATCGCTTGTGCACTCGCACAACCTGACCATGGGCGAGTTCGATCGCAGGCTGGCAGCGGGCGCAGAGCCCGCCACAGCGGTACCGCAACAGGCACGGAGCTCACTCTTCTTCCAGGGCTATCGGCGCGCCGACGGCGGCGCGGGCACGCGCAACCATATCCTGGTGCTGAGCACCGTCAACTGCTCCGCGACGGTCTGTCGGGGCATCGCCGATGCCTTCCGTGGCGATGCGCTGGAGGCGTTTCCCAATGTCGACGGTGTGGTCGCCTGTACCCATGCCTTCGGCTGCATGAGCAACGCACGCCTGGCGCGAGTGCTCGCCGGTTACGCCCGCCACCCCAACGTCGCAGGGTTCCTGATGGTCGGACTCGGCTGCGAGAGCAACAGCATCGGCGCGGTGGCGGCCAGCCACGCGCTGCCGGAACATGAACTGGCGCGCTATCTGGTGATCCAGCAACAGGGCGGGACACGCAGCACCATCGACGAGGGGATCGCGCTGGTGCGCGGGATGCTGCCACTGGCCAATCGTTGCCGGCGCGAACCGATTCCGCTCAGCGAGCTGGTGGTCGGGCTCGAGTGCGGCGGTTCCGACGCATACTCGGGAATGAGCGCCAATCCGGCGCTGGGTCGCGCGGCCGATCTGCTGGTGGAACAGGGTGGCACCGCAGTGCTCTCGGAGACTCCGGAGATCTTCGGCGCCGAGCATCTTCTGACGCACCGCGCGGCAACCCCGGAGATCGCCGAACGACTTCTGCGTCTGCTCGACTGGTGGCGCCAATACGCCGCCGCCAACGGCGTCATACTCGACAACAACCCCTCTGCCGGTAACAGGGCCGGTGGACTGACGACCATTATCGAGAAGTCGCTCGGTGCCGTCGCCAAGGGGGGGAGTTCACCGTTGCGCGGGGTCTACGACTACGCCGAAGCGTTGTCCGCGAAAGGGCTCGTATTCATGGATACGCCCGGCTACGATCCCGCCTCCGTCACCGGTATGATCGCCGGCGGCGCAAATCTTATCTGTTTCACCACCGGGCGGGGCTCGGTATTCGGCAGCAAGCCGGTGCCGTCGATCAAGATCGCCAGCAACAGCCGCCTGTTTCACAACATGCGGGATGACATGGATCTCGATGCAGGTCTGGTCCTGGCAGGGGAGGAGAGCGTCGACTCGATGGGTCGGATCATTCTCGACGCGGTAATCGCCACCGCCTCGGGACAACAGACGAAGAGCGAACTCAACGGCTACGGCGACGAGGAGTTCACACCCTGGCACGTCGGCGCGCTGCTCTAGCCAGGGTATCTCAGATCTTCACCAGGGCGTTGCAGCCAGCGCCTCCAGCGCGGAGATGGGGCCATGGAGCGGTCAGGGGGACTCCACGCTCAACTCAGTGCCTCGATCGGTTGCGGGCGGCCGATGCCGAATCCCTGCGCACAATCGATGCCGACACTTTTGAGTTTTTCCGCAATCTCTTCGTTCTCTACGAACTCTGCGATAGTCTGCTTGCCCATGACTTGGCCGATTTCGTTGATGGAGCGCACCATCGCCAGGTGGATCGGGTCGTCCAGGATGGACTTTATGAACAACCCATCGATCTTCAGGAAATCCACCGGCAGGTTGGTGAGATAGGCGAATGAGCACAATCCGCTGCCAAAATCATCGAGGGCGAAACGGCAGCCGCGCTGCCGCAGCATCTTGATGAATCGGCTCGCCTCTACAAGGTTGGTGATGGCGGCTGTCTCGGTTATTTCAAAGCAGATCTTATTTGGCGAAACTCCAGTTTCGTCAAATAATTGTGTGATGAACGCAAAGGAAGAATCGCTGCCAAGCGATTGTCCCGACAGATTGATCGAACAGAGGTAAAGACGCTCCAGCAAAATGGGGTTGCCGGCCAGCCAGCGCAGCGCATTTTCGATTACCCAACGGTCGATCTTTTCGACGACACCGTAGCGTTCCGCAGCGGGCATGAAAGATCCCGGCAGGACGATTCTGCCGTTCTCGTCTCGCATGCGCACAAGCAGTTCATAGTGCTGTCCGGGAGGGAACACTGGCTGAAGCGGCACAATCGGCTGGTAGTAAAGCTGGAAGCGTTCTTCCTCGATCGCGCGCAGGATTCGCGCTATCCACTCCATCTCTCCATGTCGTTTGGTAAGGTCAGCATCGTCCTGACGATAGAAATGAATGCGGTTCCTGCCCAGGTCCTTGGCCGCATAACAGGCGATATCGGCCGCGCGCAGCACCGAGCTGACGCTTTCACTTATCTCGGTGAGCTCGACCAATCCGATGCTGACGCCAATTTCAAATGCCTTGTCTTCCCACAGAAAGCGGAATCCCTCGATCGACTTGCGCAGCAACTCTGCGACCCGTTTGGATTGCGCCAGCGGGCAGTGCTCCATCAGCACGCCGAACTCATCGCCTCCGAGGCGGGCCAGGGTGTCGCGGGTTCGTATCTTCGACTGCAGTATACCTGCGATCTGTCGCAGCAACTCATCGCCTGCGACGTGGCCGCAGGTGTCGTTGATCACCTTGAACTGATCCAGATCGAGGTAGCACAGGGCGTGCGTATTCTGAGTTCCCCGCGTTGTTTCAAGAACGCGCCGCAACCGCTCCTCGAAAGCGCGGCGGTTGACCAGGCCGGTCAGTGAGTCGTGGGAGGCCTGATGCGCGATTTCCCGCGCCATGCGCCTCGCCTCGCTCACATCCTTGAAGACCAGGACGACACCGAGCACCGTACCGTCCCCCGCCAGAATCGGGGCTGCTGTATCCTCTATGCTGAATCGCTTGCCATCCCGGTGGATCAGCACGGTGTGATTGGCGAGCCCGATGGTGCGTCCCTCCGCCAGGCATCGGATCACCGGACTTTGCACCGGCTTATGATTGTGCTCGTTTACGATGCGGAACACCTCATCCAGCGGACAGCCTGCGGCCTCCTTTGAGCTCCACCCGGTTATCTCTTCGGCGACGGGGTTGAGGTAGTCGACGATGCCATCGGGGTCGGTGGTGATCACCGCGTCGCCGATGGAGTGCAGCGTGACCAGCGCACGCTCTTTCTCTTCGTACAGGGCCTTCTCGGCCAGTTTGCGTTCGGTAGCATCCACAAATGTGACCACGGCCCCGACCAGTCGTCCGTGCTTCAGGATCGGGTAAGACCAGTATTCGACAGGGAAAGGGGTACCGTCGGCGCGCCAAAGTACTTCGTCATCCATATGGTGTGCGAGTTTTCTTTCAAGTGTCTGAATGACCGGCCACTCCCGTATGGGATAGGGCTCGCCATCCGCGCGGCTGTGATGAACCAGGCCATGCATTTTCCGACCGAGCAGTTCCCTTTGCGCTGTAAAGCCGAGCATGCGCACAGCCGCGGGATTGCAGAAAGAGCACACGCCCTGCAGATCGACGCCGTAAATACCCTCAGCCGTCGAATCCAGCAGCAGTTGCAACTGCTCCTCAGACTGTTCCCACGACCGGACGGCCGCCCGGCGACGCCCTGTCTCGACCCACAGCAGCCAGGCCGACAGAAGCACGATTGTCGCGATGCCCAGTACCATCGCGTTTTTGCGTAACAGCTGTTGAAACACCTGGTGGTACTGATCTTCGTTTGCGATCGCCACGAGGTTCCAGCCGGTGCCCTCAATCGGCAACGACGCGGCGATATTGTCCGCCTCCGTCTTGCTCAGGAATGGTTCGCGTTGCAGTTCGTCTCTCGTGCCCGAGGCACTCACCTCTATCAGGTTCGAATTGCTTCTGTTCACGACCATCAGTTTCTGTGACGAAAGCTGATGGCTTGCAAGGAGCCGTCGAATGACATCGAGCTTGAAGCTCACAAAAAATACCCCTTGCTCTCCGGTCGTCTGCTGCCGCCAGTAAGACATGATGTCCACGTGATAGACCTGTGGACCGGGATGGACGATTACATGGTCGAGGCTGCCGTGATTGGCGAAAGCGCGGATATCGTTCTTGCACTGCTCGCCCACGAACTCCCCGAAGTCGTCATAGAGCAGGGTGCCCGTTTGGTCCGCCAGGGTGAAAGCGTAGCTTTTGGGAAAGTGGATGCGCAGTTTTCCCCCGAGTTCGGCAAATACCGCCGCATCGTCGGGTCTGGAAGCAAAGCGGTTCAACAACCCGTGTTCGTCGCTGGCAAAGAGATCGACCCGCCGCCGTTGCTCTTCGATGAAGCTGCCGACTTCACCCGCTGCTCCCCGCGCCGACTCCAGCAGCAAACGCCACTGATGGGATTTGTAATCCTCGTACTGTTGCCAGGTGTACCACCCTGCCAGGCAGAAAACGAAAGCCAGCCCGGCCATAATCGCCGACAGCGACTTTCCCTGAGTTCCCGGTGCGCCTCCGCGCCATACGTCTGCCACAGTGTGCAGTTTTTCCATGTATCAAAGCCCCAAGGGTTCATCAACGGCTGGGAACTTGAAGCACGACCGTTACAACTTGCGCGCATGTTGGAAGTTGCAAGGTCTACGCAGAGCATAAACGATCATCTATTGGGACGCGAATTCAACTCGCCAGTGCAACAGGTGGTTTGATCTCGAAAAATGCCTGATTGGATATTCTAATGCCTGGGCATTTCCGGGGACGATTACCCAGTTCATCCATCGCCTGGTTGAGCGCTTTCTAAGTGATGGTCGAGAAAATTCGGTGTAACGGGGAGTACCGGCGATCAAATCCCTTGGTGTTTCTATTCAGCACTCACGGGATGAGTGGGGGGGCTAAGAAGAGTTGGGTGGCGAACACTTTCGCAATCGACTGTTGACCCGCGATTTCCTTCTCGTTAACCGAAGTCAACGTATGAACGCGATGGGCGATCGACTAACCTGATCCGCTAGCGTGGCATGAGGTGTAAATCAAAGAATCGACATGTCGAAATACTCGGCATATTCATTGCGGATACGGCTGCCGATCGCGGCGATACGGTAGATGTGGCCACGCATCGCCTCCAGTGCCCGCTCCTCGTCGCCGGCGGCGATCGCGTCGAGAATCGCGCTGTGATCCTGCTGTGCGTTCCTCGCGTTGCCGGTCTCCAGCGACAAATAGCGGATGCGGTCCATGTGCGCCTTGTTGTTCTGGATCAGCGTCCAGACCTGCTCGTGTCCCGAGTAGGCGCAGATCTGGCGGTGAAACTCCTCGTCGAGCGTATGAAAACTCTCGCTGTCGCCGGCGTCGCAGGCAGCCGCCTGGCCCTTGAGATTCTCGCGCAGCTCGGCGATTCTCTCCCGTGTCATCACCGGTATCGCTGCTCTGACCGTCTCCAACTCGAGCGCCGCCCGGATGAAGATCGCCTCGTGTACCGCCTCCTCCGAGATCGGCATGACGATGGTGGCGCGCTGCGGCCTTACCATCAGTAGCTTGGCCTGCGACAGGCGGTAGAAAGCGTCGCGCACCGGCTGGCGGCTGACCCCCATCTGGCTGGCGACCTCAGCTTCCGAGAGCTTCGATCCCGGCGGCAGCGCGAGATTGATGATCCGGTGGTACAGCTCCTCGTAGACGCGGTCGGTGATCGAAAGCGGCTTGGGCTGATTCTGGCTCAGAAGGTTGAGTTGATCCGTCACACTCACAGGATTCTCCCATGCTCTGAAGGGTCCGGTTCGCAATCGCAACCGTTGATATTTCGTTCGGCCGCAAACTTTAACCTCTTGCACCGGGAATTCGTAGTCCGTGAGAGCGTGTTTGCATCGAAATTAAACTGTATACTAGCATATTAGTATGCTAGTATACAGAAAAAGCATGGCAAGAGAATTCGACGATTTCACTACCGGCCGATCGATCTGTTGGGGAAATTGAGCGGCCAACCTGTCCATAAGCGGAGGATGTTTAGATGAATCACCTCAAAGGTATTGGTGTTGCTGCTGCGTTGCTGCTGAGTTCGGCCATGAGTGTCTCGGCCGCCCAGATGGTTCTGCGTTCGTCCGATACGCATCCCGACGGCTACCCGACCGTCGAGGCGGTGAAGTACATGGGGAAAATCCTGGAAGAGAAGACCAACGGACGCCTGGGTATAGAGGTGTTCCACTCGGCGCAACTCGGTCAGGAGAAGGATACGATCGAGCAGACCCAGTTCGGCGTGATCGATATGAACCGTATCTCGCTCGGCCCGTTCAACAATATCATCGAAGAGACCAAGGTTCCCTCGCTGCCCTACATCTTCCGTTCGGTCGAACACATGCACAAGGTGATGGACGGACCGATCGGCCAGGATATTCTCGACGCCTTCAGGGCCCACCAGTTGGTCGGGCTGGCGTTCTACGATGGCGGCTCCAGATCTTTCTACAACAGCAAAAAGCCGATCACCAGCATGGATGACCTGAAGGGGATGAAGTTCCGGGTCATGCAGTCGGATCTGTTCGTTGAGATGGTCAACGCGCTCGGCGGCAATGCCACGCCGATGCCATACGGCGAGGTCTATTCGTCGATCCAGACCGGTGTCATCGACGGCGCCGAGAACAACTGGCCCTCGTTCGAGTCCTCGGGCCACTACGAGGTCGCCGGCCACTATACCCTCGATCAGCACCTGATCGTTCCAGAGGTGCTGGTGATGGCGGAGAGCACCTGGAACAAGCTCTCCAAAGAGGATCAGGCCGCGGTGGTCGCGGCAGCCAAGGCGTCGGTCCCCTACATGCGCGAGAAATGGGTCGAGCGTGAAGCCAGGTCCGAGAAAAAGGTACGGGCGGCGGGCGTCAACATCGTTACCGACATCGACAAGACTCCCTTCATCGAGGCGATGGCACCGGTCTATGCGAAGTTCGTGACCACGCCGAAGCTGAAGGATCTGGTCGCCCGGATCCAAGCCACCAAGTAGGTTGTTTGAAGCACTGAAATCGAGTGGACCCTCTCCCCTGAATGGGAGAGGGCAGCCCCTCACCCTGGGTCGCTTCCGCTTGTGGAGAGGGGAGCATCGGCTCCTGGCCGACATAGGGGTGTCAGCTTGTAACCCGTAGCCACCGGCCCTGACCGGTGTCATTAACACAGGCGCTTTTCTCCGATCCGCAACGAGTGATGGCGGGGGAGAGAGCCCGCTACCCGGCCGCATCGACTGTGAAAGATTTTCTCAGGAAGGTATCGCGCGTAACGGCGTTTCTGGCCCGCGTCTCGCTGCTGATTTCGGGCACCGGGCTGGTGTTGATGACGGCGTTCATCGCCTGGCAGGTGTTCGGCCGCTTCGTGCTGAACGATACCCCGACCTGGACCGAGAGCTACTCGATTCTGCTGATGGGGTGGTTCATCTTCCTCGGCGCGGCAGTCGGCATCCGCGAGGGGTACCACCTCTCGTTCGACGTCTTCCTGCACCTGGTACCGCACAAGGTGAAGATGGTGCTGCACACCTTCTCGGATCTGATCATCATCGCCTTCGGCAGCGGCATGATCGTCTACGGTTATCAGCTGGCGGCCCGCACCTGGCAGTCGACGCTGCCGAACATCGGCCTTCCGGGCGGCGTCGCCTTTCTCGCCATCATCTGCGGTGGCGCGCTGATGGTGCTCTTCTCGCTCGAGCGGATCGCGCGGCGTGCGGTCGGCATGGTGACCGCTCGCTTTGCTGAGACGCAGCTGCCGGACGAGGAACTTTGAGATGGAGTACTGGGTTCTGTTCGGTACCTTCACCGTTCTGTTGTTGAGCGGCACGCCGGTGGCCTTCTGCCTCGGCGGGGCTTCGTTCGCGACCATTCTCTATCTGGGCCTGCCACCGGTGGTGGTGTTCCAACGCCTGAATTCGGGCGTGAGCGTGTTCGCGCTGATGGCGATCCCGTTCTTCATCTTTGCCGGAAATCTGATGGTGCGCGGCGATATAGCCCGTCGTCTGGTAGCGCTCGCAGGGGCGGCGGTGGGACATTTTCGCGGCGGTCTCGGGCAGGTCAATATCACCGCATCGGTGCTGTTCGGCGGCATCTCCGGTTCGGCCGCCGCCGACGCGTCGGCGATCGGCGGGTTGATGGTGCCGCAGATGAAGGAGCGCGGTTATGGCGTCGATTACGCTGTGAATATCACCGTCGTCAGTTCGATCATCTCGCTGATGTTGCCGCCGTCGCACAATCTGATCATCTATTCGATCGCCGGCGGCGGCCGCATCTCGATCGCCGATCTCTTCACCGCCGGCATAGTGCCGGGTCTCATTCTGGCGCTCTCGCTGATGTTCGCCGCCTGGGCGGTGGCACGCAAACGCGGTTATCCGCTGGAGGCATTCCCCGGATTGCGCGCGGTCGGCAGCCTGTTCCTCTCGGCACTGCCCGGACTGATCCTGATCGCGATCATATTCGGCGGCGTCCGTTCCGGTGTTTTTACCGCCTCCGAGAGCTCCTGCATCGCGGTCGTCTACGCGCTGTTCGTGATCGTATTCGTCTATCGCAGCATGGGCTGGAGCGAGTTCGTCAACGCGGTCAAGGATGCGGTCCGCACCACGGCGATGGTGTTGATGGTGATCGGCTGCGCGGCGGCGTTCGGCTGGCTGCTCGCCTATCTCAAGGTGCCGGCCGAGATGGTCGCCTTCATGCGCGGCCTCTCCGACAATCCGATCGTCATCCTGCTGCTGATCAACATCCTGCTGCTGATCCTCGGCTCGTTCATGGATATGTCGCCGCTGATCGTCATCACCACGCCGATCTTCCTGCCGATAGCCGAGGCGTTCGGTATCGATCCGGTGCAGTTCGGCATCATCATGATCCTCAATCTCGGCATCGGCCTCTGCACGCCGCCGGTGGGATCGGTGCTGTTCGTCGGCTGCGCGGTCGGCAAGATCCGCGTGCTCGACGTGGTCAGGACCATCTGGCCTTTCTATCTGGCGGGCATCTTCACCCTGATGCTCGTCACCTATATACCGTTTCTTTCGCTCTGGCTGCCATCGCTATTCCACTAGGAGACCATCGCATGAACTATCTGATGCCGGAACAAACGGTCGACTCGGGCAACGGCGTGACGCGCCAGGTGCTCGCGCACAACGAATCACTGATGGTGGTCGCTTTCACCTTCGAGGTCGGCGGAGTCGGCACAATGCACTCCCATCCGCACGTACAGTCGACCTACGTCGAGCGCGGCCGCTTTCTCTTCTCCATCGATGGCGAGGAGTTCGAGGTCGGACCGGGCGACAGTTTCATAACACCACCGGGCGCGGTGCATGGCTGCCGCTGTGTCGAAGCCGGTCGTCTGATCGACACTTTCACGCCGCGTCGGGATGATTTTCTTTAGCGCCGGGAAGTGACCGGCGGTCGGGGTCGATCGCGGGACTTGGCCCAGCCACTTTAGGCTGTAACCGGATGCCATCGGTTCGAAGCGGTGGCGTTTACACCAACGGATTCAGTAAGGAGTTTTTTCATGTTGAACGTCCAGATGCGCCACGCCGTGCACGCCGATCATGTCAAGACGATGGATACCGGGGAGCTGCGCAGGCACTTCCTCGTCAGCGGCATATTCAAGGCGGGTGAAATCAATCTCGTCTATACCCACTACGACCGTATGGTGCTGGGCGGTGCCGTGCCTGCCGGCGGTGAACTGCTACTGGAGAAGGTCGACGAGACCAGGACCGCAACCTTTCTCGAGCGGCGCGAGATGGCGGTGGTCAATATCGGCGCCAGCGGTAGTGTCTCCGCCGACGGCGAGCGCTGGACGCTGAACAGAGGCGACGTGCTCTATCTCGGCAAGGGAACGGGTGCCGTCACCTTCGGCGGCGACGGTCGTTTCTACCTCGCCTCTGCCCCGGCGCACCGGGCCTATCCGGCCCGCTTGATCACCGTCGAGCAGAGTGCCGAGGTCAAGCTCGGAGAGACCGGTACCAGCAACAAGCGCACCATCAACCAGTTCGTCCATCCGCTGGTGATGGAGAGCTGCCAACTGGTGCTCGGCTACACCACCCTGGAAGAGGGGTCGGTCTGGAACACCATGCCCTGCCACCAGCACGACCGTCGCATGGAGGCCTATCTCTACTTCAACATGGACCAAGAGAGCCGGGTGCTGCACCTGATGGGCGAACCGAACGAGACGCGCCACCTGCTGATCGCCAACGAAGAGGGCGCGGTCTCGCCGCCCTGGTCGATACACTCCGGCGTCGGCACCGGCGCCTACACCTTCGTCTGGGCGATGGCGGGCGACAACGTCGACTACACCGACATGGATTTCATACAACCCGGAGAGTTGCGTTGAGCAGGATCAGGCAACGGTATCGATGGAGCTGAGATGAGCGTAATCGACAGTTTTCGGCTGGATGGCAGTATCGCGCTGGTTACCGGCTGCAAGCGGGGTATCGGCAAAGCGATGGCCGAGGCGCTGGCAGAGGCGGGTGCCGACATCATAGGGGTCAGCGCCAGCCTGGAGGTCGAAGGCAGCGAAGTGGCGCGGGCGGTCACCGCGAGGGGACGCCGGTTCCACGCCTATACCTGCGACTTCAGCCAGCGCGACTCGCTCAATGCCTTCATCGCTCGCCTGAAGTCGGAGCAGCCACGCATCGATATTCTGGTCAACAATGCCGGCACCATCCGGCGGGCGCCGGCGGCGGAGCACACGGACGCGCTTTGGGATCATGTGATCGAGGTCAATCTCAACGCGCAGTTCGTGCTGTCGCGCGAGATCGGCCGGGAGATGATCGCCCGCGGCAAGGGCAAGATCATCTTCACCGCGTCGCTGCTGACCTTCCAGGGCGGTATCACGGTGCCGGGTTACGCCGCCAGCAAGGGTGCCATTGGCCAGCTGACCAAAGCGCTGGCCAACGAGTGGGCAGGAGAGGGGGTCAATGTCAATGCCATCGCTCCTGGATACGTGCGTACCGACAATACCCGCGCGCTGCAGGATGACCTGGCGCGCAACAGCGCGATTCTGGCGCGCATTCCTGCCGGTCGCTGGGGCGAGCCGGAGGACTTCAAGGGGCCGGTGGTGTTCCTCGCCTCGCCGGCTTCCGACTACATGAACGGCGCCATCGTCACCGTCGACGGCGGCTGGATGGGGAGATAACGACGATGGCATTACGATCGATCAGGGTGCGCCCGCGCGCCGACTGTCGCTACGACATCCTCTCTCTCGGAGAGGTGATGTTGCGGCTGGACCCGGGCGAGGGGCGCATACGCACCACGCGCCGTTTCAACGTCTGGGAGGGCGGCGGCGAATACAATGTGGCCCGGGGTCTGCGCCGTTGTTTCGGACAGCGGGCCGCGCTGGTCTCCGCTTTTGCACGCAACGAAGTGGGGCTGTTGCTCGAGGATCTGATCCTGCAGGGCGGCGTCGATACCTCGCTGATCAAATGGACCGAGTACGACGGTATCGGCCGCAGCGTGCGCAACGGTCTCAACTTCACCGAACGCGGATTCGGTGTGCGCGGCGCGGTGGGCTGTTCCGACCGGGGGTTGACCGCTGCCTCGCAGCTGCGACCGGGCGACATCGACTGGGACTATATCTTCGGCGGGCTCGGGGTGCGGTGGTTCCATACCGGCGGTATCTTCGCCGCCTTGTCGGAGAGTACCGGAGCGCTGGTCATCGAAGCCGCCAGTCGCGCCCAGGAGCATGGCACCATCGTCTCCTACGATCTCAACTACCGCCCCTCGTTGTGGAAAGGGTTCGGCGGCCTCGAACGCTGCCGCGAGATCAACCGCGAGATCGCCCGCAACGTCGATGTGATGATTGGCAACGAGGAGGATTTCACAGCCTGCCTGGGCCTCGAAGTGGAGGGTGCCGACCGGCACCTGACCGATCTCGATGTCGCCGCCTTCCGGCGCATGATCGAAAGGGCGGTGACCGAGTTCCCAAACTTCAAGGCGACCGCCACCACACTGCGCGGCGTGAAAAGCGCGACGGTCAACGACTGGGGTGCCATCTGCTGGGTCGACGGCAACTTCTACTCGGCGACCCAGCGCCCCGATCTGGAGATCATGGATCGTGTCGGCGGCGGCGACAGTTTCGCCTCCGGTTTCATCTACGGCCTGATGGAGCTGCAGGAGCCGCAGATCGCGGTCGAGTATGGCGCGGCGCACGGTGCGCTGGCGATGACCACGCCCGGCGATACCACGATGGCTTCGCTGCAGGAGGTCGAGAAGCTCGTCGGCGGCGGTTCTGCCCGCGTCGACCGTTAGCGAGGTGCGATATGTACGATGAACTGCTCAAGCGACCGATCATCCCGGTTATCGTCATCGACCGTGAAGAGGATGCTGAACCTCTGGCCGAGGCGTTACTGGCCGGTGGTCTGGATATCATCGAAGTGACCTTTCGCACGCCGGCGGCTGCAGGCGCCATCAAACGCGTGCATAGGGCCTTTCCGGAGATGCTGCTTGGCGCGGGGACGCTGCTCAGCGCCGAGATGGCGGAGCGGGCGATCGAGGCGGGTGTGAGCTTCGGTCTCGCGCCCGGCCTCAATCCGAAGGTGGCGAGCTACTTCCAGAGTTGTGGCGGCCTTTTCGTACCCGGTGTGATGACGCCCTCCGAGATCGAGCAGGGGCTTGAACTCGGCTGCAGGCTGCAGAAATTCTTCCCGGCCGGCGAGGCAGGGGGGCCGGCGATGCTGAAGGCACTGGCCGGCCCCTACGCCTCCCAGGGAGTCAGATTCTGCCCCACCGGCGGCGTCAATCTGACTAACATGAGAAGTTACCTCGAGCTGCCGATAGTCGCTTCGATCGGCGGCTCATGGCTCGCCACCAGGCAGCAGATCGCCGACGGCGAGTGGGCTGCGATCACGCGCCAGGCAAAGGAGGCGATGGCGCTGGCCCGACGCTAGGCGCGTCGCGCGCTCAGCGCACGGATCCCGTCAGCGCTCGCTGGCTTGATAGCCCGCTGTTTCGACGGCGTTGATCAGCGCCGCAGCTTCGACGTTGCCAGTCACCCTGGCACCGCCCGGCTCGAGACTGACATCGACGGACTGCACGCCGGCAACGCCCTGCAGTGCCTGCCTGGCACGGTCGACGCAGTGGTTGCAGCTCATCCCTTCAATTGCGAGTTCAATGGTTTGCGCCATGGTGCTCTCCCGAGGTTGAAAAAAACGTAGACGATTGGCGTTGCTGACCACGGTGACCGAGGAGAGCGCCATCGCGGCGCTGGCGAACATCGGCGGCAGCAGCCAGCCGGTGAGCGGATAGAAAAGCCCCGCCGCGAGCGGAATCCCGAGCACATTGTAGATGAAGGCGCCAAAAAGATTCTGTTTGATGTTGCGCAGCGTCGCGCCGGAGATCGCAATCGCGGTATCGACGTTGGCCAGCGAGTCGCCCGCGAGGGTGATGTCGGCGCTTTCGATCGCCACGTCGGTACCGCTGCCGATGGCAAATCCGGTATCGGCCTGCGCCAGCGCCGGCGCATCGTTGACGCCGTCGCCGACCATGCCGACCTTGGCGCCTTGCGCCTGAAGATCGCGAATCACCTCCAGCTTCTGCTCCGGCAGCAGTTCGCTGTGCAATTGCCGAATGCCGAGGCGGCTGGCAACCGCGGTCGCCGTCGCCTGGTTGTCGCCGGTGCACATCACCACTTCGACCCCGCGCGCGTGCAGCGCCGCCACGGCAGCCGCGGAATCCGGACGTAGCGGATCCTGCAGAATCAGCACGCCCTTCAGACCGCCGCCGGCGGCGAGCCAGATCGGAGTCCCTCCCTGCTGCGCCTCGTGCTCGGCCCGCGCCAGTAGCGCCGGCGGCAGCGCGATGCCCTGCTGCTCGATGAAGTGTCTGTTGCCGAGTAGGTGCAGCTCGCCGCCGATCAGGCCCTGGACGCCGCGTCCAGCAACCGCGAGGAAATCCTCGACCGGTTCGGGCTGCAGATTACGCGCCCTGGCAGCGGAGAGCACCGCCTCGGCCAGCGGGTGCTCCGAGGCGCGTTCCAGACTCGCCGCGCGCCCCAGCAAGGCGTCGCCCTGGGTCTGATCGAGTGGCAAGAGCGCGGTCACGGCCGGCTTTCCAAGGGTCAGCGTGCCGGTCTTGTCGACGACCAGATGGGTCAGGCTGCTGGCGCTCTGCAGCGCTTCGCTGTTGCGGATCAGTATATTCAGCTGCGCCGCCCGCGCGGTGCCCATCATGATCGCGATAGGTGTCGCCAGTCCCAGCGCGCAGGGGCAGGCGATAACCAGCACCGCGATGCCCGCGGTCAGCGCGTGCGCCAGTGCCGGTTCGGGACCGATCATATTCCAGAGCGCGAATGTCAGCAGGGCGATGAGCACCACGAGCGGCACGAACAGGGCCGCCACCCGGTCCACCAGCCGGCCGATCGGCGGCTTGCTCAGCTGCGCCTTTCGCACCATGGCAATGATGCGGGAGAGAGTGGTTTGCTCGCCGAGTCGGGTTACCCTGAAGCGGAAACTGCCGCTGCGGTTGCGGGTGCCGCCGATGACCTGGTCGCCGACCCTTTTGCTCACCGGCAGCGGTTCGCCGCTGATCATCGACTCGTCGATGCTGGTTTTTCCCTCCAGGATCTCGCCGTCGATCGGCAGCGTCTCGCCGGGACGGACGATGATCTGATCCCCGAGCTGTAACAGCGAAACCGGAACGCTGATCTCGCCTGCATTCCGCACCAGGTTCGCCACGCGCGGCGCCAGCTGCACCAGCGCGCCGATCGCCTGACTGGTGATCCGCTTGGCGCGGGTCTCCAGCGCGTGGCCGAACTGCAGGAAAGCGAGTATCAGCACCGCCGCATCGAAATAGAGGTGCTGCCCGCCACCTGGAATGAAGCCGGGATCGATCACCAGGATGACTGACGATAGCCAGGCGGCGGATGTGCCCAGTGCGACCAGCGTGTCCATGTTGGAGGAGAGGTGGCGGGCCAGGCGCCAGGCGGTATGGTAGTAGTTTCGGCCGCTGTACCACATCACGGCCAGGCAGAGGATGGCGACGGCCGCCCAAAACTGGCGGCCGCTGAGCGCCGAGGCCGTTTCGGAGGCCGACAGCGAGGGCAGCAGTCCGCTCATGCCAGCCACCATCAGGCCGAGACCGACCACCCCGGCGAGCAATGCCTTTTTCCATGCACTTAGCACTTCGTGGCGGGCCCGTTCCGCCTGCTCCTGATACGGATCGACGAAGTTCTCCTCGATACCGGCCTGGATTCCGTTGGCCCGCAGCCGCAGCAGCAGGTCGCCCGGATGCTCCGCGGTGGTGATCTCGATCCGCGGCCAGCGGATCGAAAACCGGGCACCGCTGTCGGCAGCCCGCAATAGTCGCTCGATTGTCCCTGATCCGTCGTCGTCCCCGGAGAAGAGCAGCCGGAAACTGCTCAGCTTCGGCGCCTGATCGAGCAAGCGCGCGCGATAGCCGCGTTCGCTTACGGCCGCGATCACCGCCTCCGGTTCCCCGCCATCTATGCGTGCGCTTTTTCCGACCAGATCGACCGTGGCATGCCTGACACCGGCGACCGAGAGGATTGCGCGCTCGACCGTGTTGACGCAACTCGCGCAGCTCATGTCCTCGATCGCGATCTCGAACTCACGGCTCTTTTGACGGGATTGGCGGGGCAACGAGGCTTCATAGCCCTTGTCGCTGACCGCAGCGGCGACCTGCAGCGGATCGCCGCCGCGCACCAGCGCTTCTCTTCCCACCAGATCGACGCGGGCGTCCTCTACGCCGTCGACCGAACGTATCGCGCGTTCGACCGCCGCCACGCAGGCGGAACAGCTCATGCCGTCGATGCTGAGTCGGTACGAATCCGCACCGCTCGTATGGTGCGCGCCATCAGCCACGGTCATCGTCCGCTTCCTGAATCTGTCGCGTATGCGGATCGCGATCCCAGTGGGCGCTGTAACTCGCGACCGGGCTGCATCCACTGCAGTGCCCGTATCCGGAGTCGCTCAATAACGCAGGTGTTCATCAGCGTACCGTGATTGTGATTTTTTTGGAGATAAGCGGTGGTTCCTGAGGTTCGTGATCCTCGTCGCCCAACAGCAGTTGCAGCGTATGCCTGCCGGGTGAGAGCTGCAGCAGGACTTCCGTTTCACCGTTGTCGTAATGCAGATGTTGCGCATCAGCGGGAATCGGTTGCGACATGTCGGGGAGTTGATCGACGTCGACAAGCAGGTGGTGATGACCAGCCTGATGGCGTCGCTTGCCGGTGGTGCCGGCCGGTGTGATGCCGAATCCCTCTATGCCCATGCGCACCCTGACCGGACTCTCGACGACGCTGCCGTCGTCAAGTCCGATGAAGAAGAGCCGCGCGTGCTTGGGTGGCGTATGCGCGGCAAGTGGTGCCGTGGCAAGTAGCAACAGGCTCGCTACCAGCGGGACTCCGATAATCTCCGTTATCACTCTTCTCATAAGCTCTCCGTCGATACTTGTCGCCGATACAATCATGCTCGACTGTTGCGGCCTATGGTCGATACCGCTCACTCGGCGCATCACCCTTGGAGCCAGCCGCGACATGCTTGGCTCCAGCCTGTTTGAAATCCGCTCAGTGGCGTTCGAAAATGCGATTCGGCTCACCCTTGGTGAAGGCGATTACATCGTAGGGATCGCTGTAGTTACCCTCCATTCCCGGCGATCCCATCGGCATTCCCGGCACCGCCAGACCGTCGACGGCGGGCCTCTCCTTGAGCAGTCTGACGATATCGCCGGCAGGAACATGGCCTTCGAGTACGTATCCATCCACCACCGCGGTATGGCAGGATCTCAGCTTGTAGGCAACGCCGTGCTGCTGCTTGATCTGATTCATGTCGTCACGATTGTGGGTCGTCACCTTGAAGCCGGCCTCCTGCATGTGTTCAACCCACTTGCCGCAGCAGCCGCAGGTGGCGGATTTATAAACGGTGATTTCCTGGGCGTTGGCCTGGTTACTGCTCAACGGTAGCCAGATCAGAACGCCGACGAGTAGTATCGATGCGGCCCCAGCAGCAAGTTTCAGCACAGTCCCCCGAGTGCTGCCGGACGCTTCTGTCTGTTGATTGCGAGGACTTTTTGCTTTGCTCTTGGACTGTTTCATCTGTTCTGTTCCTGTATCGATTTCAAAGCGGGTTGGTAGTAGAAGGTAATTTGCGCCTGCCTCTCAGGCGCCAATCATCTGCGGCTCGCAGCAGTGGCATGGAATCATACGGACAGGCCGCTTACACCACTTCGAACCAGGTCACCATACCGCCGGCCTGATGCTCGATCATGTGACAATGGATAAGCCACTTGCCCGGATTGTCTGCAACGAAAGCCATGCGTGCCTGTTCGCCCGCCTCCAGCAGCAGGGTATCGCGCCAGGCGCCGGCCAATCCCGTGTCGTTGTCCAGGTTCCTGAAGTGGTGGCCGTGTATGTGCATCGCGTGCGGCCAGCTGTTGTCGTTGGCCATTTTCAGCACCACGCTCTGGCCGCGTTTGACGCTGAACAGGGGCGCCTTGGGCAATCCGGCGGTGCCGTTCAATGCCCAGATCTTCTTCTCTTCGATTAGTTCCCTGGTCGTCAACGTGCGACCGTTGAATTGCGCCTCTCTCTGCCTCCCCATGGCGCCACCTTCCAGCCGCAGATCCACCGCCCTGGCACCCGGGATGTCGAGCTTCCTGTTCAACGGGTTGTCTGCCAACCGGATCGGTGCTGCGAGCGGACTCTCCCGCAGCACCTGTTTGCTATCCACCACCAGGCTGGCTGCTGTCAGGCTCTGGTCGCCGGCGAAAAACTCCACCACAGAGCGCGTGCCGGGATCCATCCCCATGTCGACTATCAGATCCATGCGCTGTCCGGATGCCAACAGCAGTTCCCGTCGCGGCAGTTCGACCGGTGCCAACGGCTGGCCGTCGACGGCAATAACCAGTGGCGTAACACCGTTGAAGCGCAGACTCATCGTTCTGGAGTTGGCGACATTGATCAGTCGCAAGCGGATGCGTTCACCGCTGCGCACCCGATATTCGGGACGCAATCGGCCGTTCACCGTGAGCAGATTTCCGAGGCGTCCGGCGTGGGCCCAGTCGTGCAGATTACCCAGACTCGACTCTTCGATCTTTCCCGCTTCATCGATAAGCCAGTCATCGATGACCCAGACCATATCCTGATCCACCAGAATCGGTTCCGGCTCCTCGACGATCAGAGTTCCGTGAAGTCCGCGTGCCATCTGCTCCCACGACCGGTTGTGCGTGTGATACCAGAAGGTTCCTGCATCCGGAGGACGGAAGCGGTAGAGGAACTCTTCGCCGGGGGCGATCGCCGACTGGGTCATGCCTGGAACGCCATCCATGTCGTTGGTGATGCGCAATCCGTGCCAGTGAACCGATGTCGGCTGGCTCAAGCCATTGCGAAAGGGTATCTGCAGCTCGTCGCCCTGTCTGATCCGTATCACCGGCCCCGGGGTCTGCCGATTGTACTGCCAGACAGGCGTTGCAGGCGCGGGAACAGGAAGCAGATTGGCGGTTCCCTCGCGCGCCTCGAGTTGGAAAACGGCCGGGTGCTCGCTTCCCCTTGCCCACGGCGGCAAACCCAGCATGGCCATGCCTGCGGCCGCGCTTAGCAGAAAATCGCGTCGCTTCATCGACTCTCAACCCTCCTGATCCTGTTTTGACAACAATGCTTTGCCGACTAAATGTTGTCTCGCTTTTTTTGCCAAGTCTCCGCCAAACGTCTACAAAGCAACCGCTTTCAACCTCCACTCCGCCTCTTCCATGGTTCGAAATCAGCTGCGGTCGTTCGCTCTGCTCGCCTCTTCGCGCTGCGTCCAGGCGGCATAGATCTCTTCAGGCCACCTGGATTGAAACCAGGCGATAGCAGAGATCATCTCGGCGTCGGTGAGTTTCTCCTTCCACGACGGCATCCCTCCCTGGCCGCCGGGGGAGCCGTTCTTCACGACGTGAAACAGCACTTTCAGCGGATGGTGCCAGGCGTGCCCCGTGCCATTCAGAGGCGGTGCAGGGTATTTACCATCAGCTCCGATCTTCTTCCATTCGGGTGCGCCTTCACCCGTTCTGCCGTGACAGGCGGCGCAATTCTCCTGGAATACTTTCGCGCCTTGAGTGACGTGTTGAAAAGCGTACCAGCGCTTTACCGCAGGAGGTGGTGCGATATCGGCTGGTCGAGAGAGCGTCGGGGGAGCTTTCGGCGACGATTCGCCACTGCTGCAGGCAGCCAGTAAGACGCTCAACAACCCGATGGCGGGTATTCTGATGTTCACGGTTTGGTACCCCAGGTTTGCTGGAGGCAAGCCTCCATTGATTCTTCCGCAGCGCGTCGTCAGCACTGCCGGTAGGGCTGGAATCAGGCGCTGGTAATGGGCGGACGGTATTGCGGGGAGGTTATCGGGTCAGGCAGATGCTGCGAACCTGCAGCGAGATAGGATGCTGAGGCGACCGAGTGGAAGCCGGACGTCGCAGGCAGGAAGATCTGCGCGCCCGAGCAGTTATCGTCGCAGCAGCTGTTGTCGGCGGTATCGCCCGAGCTTGAGTGATCGCACTCGGCAGAGGCTTGCATACGCTTCATGTGCTTGCAGTGACCTTCGCTCTGTGAATGCGGCGCATTCTCCATGGAGAGCGGGGCGCTGCCTGCGATTACGACCCGGCCGAACTGCACGGGCAACAGCATGATCGAGATAACGATCATCATCACCACTGTTTTTCGGCTGCGTTCGGCTTTCATCGATGCGGGGCAGTTGGTCGTTCGGGTTGGGCAATGTTCGCCAAGGTTAGATCGCAGCCGGCACGACTGCAAGCGTCATATCTGCCAATGGCTGGTAGTTAAGCTCCGGGACTGCGAATTCCACCTAAAGTTCCCGGGGGTTCGACGCATTGTTAGCTGAATTTCTCTTCAGCGGTTCAGCGGGATGCGGACTCACCAGGCCTAAGTCAGGATCGATCTCCCGCTTCGGGGGTGGAACAGGGTGGTTCAGAGGTCAGATCGGGCATGCCCGGCCACTCGGTCTCGTGACCGGGCTCAGGAGAATTCGGCACCAACCGCGCCAGCGCCAGCGACACGCCGGCCAGCGCAGCTCCGGTGAGGAAGACCGCCGCCGGCGACCAGATCCAGAGCGCTCCGTAAAGGGCCGGCAGCAGCACCGCGGCGACGTGATTTATCGAGAATGCGACACCGGCGGTTGGTGCGATATCGCGCGGATCGGCAATTTTCTGGAAGTAGCTCTTCTGCGCGATCGCCATCGAAAAGAGCAGATGATCGAGAATATAGAGGAGCACGGCGACCGCTGGGGCAGTGACCAGGGCATAAGCGCAGAACACCAGAATCAGACCTGTATACTCCAGCGTCAGCGCCTTGCGTTCGCCCCAGATCCCGATCAGTCTGCCGATGCGCGGAGCGAAAACCATGTTCAGCGCACCGTTGGCGAGGAACATGATCGAGATCTCGGCGGCGGAGAAGCCGAACTTCTCGACCATCAGAAAACCGGCGAATACGATGAAGATCTGACGCCTGGCACCGCCCATGAAGGTCAGCGCATAGTAGAGCCAGTAGCGCTGGCGCAGAATCAGCTTCTTGTGCTGCTCGACCCGCTCCGGGAAATGGGGAAAGAGCAGCCAGCAGAGCGCCGCGATCGCCATCGTGATACCGCCGCCAAGCAGGTAGACGCTGCGCATCTCCAACTGCAGACATTCGAGCGTAAGCCAGACCATGGCGAAGGAGAGCAGCGCGGCGAACGACCCAACCGCCAGCATCTGCCCCATGCGATACGGCGCCTCGCGCTTGTCGAACCACTGCAGCGAGAGCGACTGGTTGATGGTCTCGTAATAGTGAAAGCCGAGCGACATCAGCACCGTGGTGCAGTAGAGGCCGATCTCGCTGGGGAACCAGCCGGTCACCGCCGTACCCACTCCCAGCAGCATCAGCGAAGCCAGCGCCAGCGTCTGCTCCCGCAGCAACAGCAGCAACAGCACCGCGCCGAAAGCGAGGAAACCGGGGATCTCTCGCAACGACTGCAGTATGCCGATCTCGACACCACCGAATCCCGCACGTTCGATAGCGAAATTATTCAACAGCGCCTGCCAGACGCCAAAGGAGATCGGCATCGCGGCAGCCATGAAAAACAGCAGCATTTCGGGTCGGCGCAGTCGGTCCATAGAGGTTCCGGGGAGGGAAAGGCGCGGCGGCAGGGGATTCCGCCCCGCAACGGTTTTATACGCGAAATAGTCGCTGATGACGAGAGCTGAGTACTACGGTCATGCCTGACAAACCCTCCTCGCGCTCGGGTTCAGGTCGGCTCGACGCGAACCGGAAATCGTCCGGCTGTAGCTTGACTTTTCAGCGCTTCAGCTCAATATCTAGCCCAATCAACCACTCAGGGAACAGCAATAATGTTGAGAATCGGCCTGTTTCTGGCGACCAACTTCGCCATCGTACTGCTGATCAGCATCGTCTTTCAGCTTCTTGGAATCGAAGGAATTCTGGCCGCCAACGGCGTCGACCTGAACCTCGACGCACTGTTGATCATGTCGGCCCTGATCGGTTTCGGCGGGTCGATCATCTCGTTGCTGGTCTCCAAATGGTCGGCCAAGCGGTCGATGGGCGTGCATGTCATCGAAAACCCCGTTAGCGGGACCGAGCGTTGGCTGGTGGAGACTGTGCGACGCCAGGCCAGTCAGGCCGGCATCGGTATGCCCGAAGTGGGCATATTCGATTCGTCGACGCCAAACGCTTTTGCCACCGGTGCCAACAAGAACAGCGCACTGGTGGCGGTGAGCAGTGGATTGCTGCAGCAGATGAATCGCGACGAGGTGGAAGCGGTGCTGGGCCACGAAGTCTCGCACGTCGCCAATGGCGACATGATCACGTTGACGTTGATTCAGGGCGTGGTCAACACCTTCGTGGTTTTCTTCTCGCGCATCCTGGGCCATTTCATCGACCGCGTGTTACTGAAAAACGAGCGCGGCTACGGTATGGGCTATTATATCGGCTCGTTCGTCGGCCAGATCGTCTTCTCGCTGCTCGCCAATATCATCGTCGCCTGGTTTTCGCGCCAGCGCGAGTTTCGTGCCGACGCCGGCGGTGCAGACCTGGCGGGTCGGCGCAAGATGATCGATGCGCTGCGCCGGCTGCAGTCGGCGCATAGTCCGCAGCCGCTGCCGAACGAGTTTGCCGCCTTCGGCATCAGCGGTGGCGGACTCAAGGAGCTGTTCAGCACCCATCCGCCGCTGGAGGTGCGGATCGAAGCGCTCCAGTCCGGACGCTGAAAAGGCGCACCAGCCGCGATCATGGACTCCGGCTATCTCTATCTGCAGACCCACGCGGCCCATCCCGGGATGGTCCGCTTTCTTATCGGTGACCGGCTGCCAGCGCAGAATCCGGCAGCGCCGTTGCACCTCGCCTACGTGGCCCGTTTCAACGATGTGCAGGCGGCCCGTATGCACGTACAGAACAGCCTGGGACGGCGTCTGGTCGATATCGATGAGCACCTCTACCGGGTGGATCTTATCGACGCCATCGCCACGGTCGACGCCGACAATCTCAGCCACGAAGAGATCTGGATCGACGAGGCGCTGGGCGATGCCGAGCGCGATGCGATCCATGCGCGCACCGCGCTGCTGCGCCAACGGCAGCGACGGCGGGATGCGATCTGGGATTGGATTGGCCTCGTTGCACTGATGTTCCTGATCACAGGCGTGCTGGGCATCTTCTGATGCGCACTCCAATGATTTCAAAGCTTTGCGCCGCATCGTCCGCGGAGCACCTGCTGGCGGCTCGCGTCAACGGAACTGCCTAAAGCGACTGGATGCGGCGGAAGGTCAGGTTGATGCGCGCACCGACCGGCCGGCGGGTCTTCGGCAGCTGATGGATCCATTCGTGCTGCAGACTGCCTGCCATGATCAGCAGCGAGTTATCCGGCAGTTCGAGGTCGATACGCGGGATCGAGCGGTCGCTTTTGTGCTTCAGCTGAAACTTCCGGCTGGCGCCCAAGCTCAGCGAAGCGATCGTCGGGTCGGTACCCAGCTCCGGCTCGTCGTCGGCATGCCAGGCGACGCTGTCGCCACCATCGCGATAAAGGTTTGCCAGCACGCTGTTGAAACCGGCGTCGCACTCGCGTTCGACCAGGTCGCGCAACTGCAGCAACTCCGCGCTCCAGGGGGTCGCCTCGAACAGCCTGCCAGAGTAGCGGTAACGGCTGCCGCGGTCGCCGTACCAGGCGTTGAGCCGCGGTATGCGTACCATTCTGCCGGCGATGCGGATCTCGCTCTGCTCCCAGCGCAGGCTCTCTCTGAGCCGGGCGAACAGGCCCTGATGCTGAACCGGTTGCAGAAAGTCGCCGATGAACTCGAGGCGGGCCGCGCCTGGCATCCGCAACCTGTGGCGGCTGCTTGAACCGAAGAGGTCGTTGTTACCGTCCATGTTGCTCCTGTCATGCCAACCGGATCGACCTTTGGTCCACCGGTAGCGGCAGAGCGGGGTAAACGACCCGCGCGATAGACCTGGGCCGAGGCGGAAGTGGAGAGGATTCGAACACACTTCGGCGATCGTTTCCAGAATCCGGATGTTCGAAAACCGATAGCGCGTCGGCGCTGCGGGCCGGGTATACTGCGGCGAACATACTACCTGTCAGAGAAAAGCCATGTCCTACCTGCCGGCGGTCGAGCTAGAGAGCGGTGCGGAGCCCGACGCCGCGGTAATCTGGCTGCACGGACTGGGTGCCGACGGTCACGACTTCGAACCCATAGTGCCCGAACTGCAGCTGCCACGCCGCGCCGCGGTGCGCTTCGTATTTCCCCATGCGCCACAGATACCGGTCACGATCAATGCCGGTTATCGCATGCCGGCGTGGTACGACATCCTCGACGCCGGTATCGACCGGAAAGTGGATCTTCCGCAATTGATGGCATCGGCGAACGCGGTCGCCCGTCTGGTAGACCGGGAGCGTGAGCGCGGCGTCTCCAGCGAGCGTATCGTGCTGGCCGGTTTTTCCCAGGGTGGCGCGGTAGCGATTCAGACCGCCCTTACCTATCCCGCCAGACTGGCCGGTCTGATGGGGCTCAGCACCTACTTTGCCACTCGGGAGACGATCCGGCCGCACGCCGCCAACAGCGCTCTTCAAGTCAGGATTTTCCACGGCACTGGGGACCCGATGGTGCCGGAGTCGATCGGCCGCCGGGGATACGAAGCGCTGCTGGAGCTGGGCTACGATGCCGTTTACAAAACCTATCCGATGGCGCATGGCGTCTGTCAGGAGGAGATCGAGGATATCGCACTCTGGCTGCGCCGGATTCTCGATCTCGATTGAGTGCAGCTGCCTCCCGGCCGCGGCGTACCGGACGGAAGCGGAGAGAGCAGAGTTCAAAGCGGTTATTTAAGAGGCAGGCCAACGAGCAGGCAATGGCGATGAGAGTTATCCGGCTGTTGCAACAGGATCTGGCGCGGGAGATTGGCGAGTGGCAGGCCGAGGGACTGATATCGACCTCCCAGGCGGAGCGGATCTGCGCGCGCTACGGGATCGATTTCAACGCACGCGACGGCCGCTCGTTCGGCTACCGTCTGCTGATCGTACTGGGGTATCTGTTTGTCGGGCTGGCGCTGATCACGCTGCTGAGCGCCAACTGGGAAGAGATTCCGCGCATGCTGCGGATGGGAGCGTTGGTGGCGCTGACGCTGGCGGTGAACGGCTTGGCGCTGCTGCGCTACCGGCGGGGCGAAGAGGGCGGAGCGACGGCTCTCTTTTTTCTCGGGGCGCTGATCTATGGCGCGTCGATCATGCTGATCGCGCAGATCTATCACCTCGGCGAGCACTATCCGGACGGTATCTACTGGTGGATGCTGGGCACCCTGCCGATGGCGTTGTTGCTGGAGAGCCGTTCGATCATGCTGCTGGCCAGCGCACTGGCGATCGTCTGGTTCCTGGTGGAGGCGGAACTGGGTTATCTGCCGCGCAGCTTTCCGCTCTTCCTGCTGGCACTGGGGTGGTTCGTTGTTTACGCAAAAGCGAGCAATCTGCTCTTTCTGCTGCTGTTGGCGTCGCTGTTGATCTGGTGCGAACACCTGCTCGGCTGGTATGCAGGCGACGCCCGGTTGTTCGATATGGATGCGCCCCGGCTGACCTTCGGCGTCGGCTTCCTGGTGTGCTGTTTCGCTCTCTCAAACTGGCTTGCGGCGCGTGCCAAACCACATCTGCGCAGCTATGGCGCACTGTTGGATCTCTGGTCGTTGCGGCTGGGAATGGTGGTTTTGCTGCTGTTCAGTTTCGACTCTGTGTGGTGGGAGTACATCGGCTGGGCCCGCCGGTCAGCGACGTTGAACGGTGCGACGATTCTGCTGTTCAGCAGCCTGACGCTGATTCTGCACTACCTCTCCGGCTCGAAGCGGCTGAACGCGCTTGCTGCGGTTGCGGTCTATCTGGCGCTCTTTCTGCCGGCGCTGTTGTGGGCCGGGAGGGAGCATACGCTCATCCTCCAGGTAGTCGACAATCTGTTGTTGATCGGATTCGGCATATGGTTGATCGTGCATGGCATCGCGCAGTCGATTTCGCACCATTTCTACCTCGGTGTCGCAACCATTCTGATCACCGGGCTGCTGCGCTACATGGATCTGGTGGGTGACTACCTGGGCACCGCGCTGCTGTTTCTGCTGTTCGCCGTGATTCTGCTCTTTTCGGCCCGCTACTGGCGGCTCCGCCATGCCAGACAAGAGACGGGGCGATGAAACGGACGCGTATCGCCGCGGCGTTGCTGGCGGCACTGCTGTTGCAGGCGGGTGTGCTGCTGGGCGAGTATCTGGTAGCGGTCTATCCGTTGTGGCAGGGCGAGGAGATCCGTCTGCAGACGCGGCCGGTCGATCCACGCAGCCTGTTCCGTGGCAACTACGCGCGTCTGCGCTACGACATTTCCGAGCTGCCGGTTGCAGCGTTCGGTCCGGATCGGCCGCGACTGCGACCGGGCGAACTCGTCTATGTGACCCTGAAGCCCGATCTAAACGGCATCGCCAGGTTCGCCGCGGTATCGCTACGCAAGCCCGACCAGGGCCTGTTTCTGCGCGGACGGGTCAGCGGGGAACGGCGCCCGGCCGGTGCGAACGTCCATGTCCGTTTCGGTATCGAGGCCTGGTTCGCGCCGCAGGAGAGAGCTCTGCAGCTGGAACGCGAGCTGCGTGCCGGAGCCGTTGCGGTGATCAGGGTCGGCAGCGGCGGGCGGGCGGCGCTGGAACGGCTGGAACTCGCATCACGCTAGCGGTCGCGAATCGCTGGCCGGGCTGCGGGCAACTGCGGCGCGCGGCTGCTTGTGGCAATGGCTCTGAAGCTCAACTATCCTTCACGACCTGATGAGAAACGGGGAAATATGATATGGCAATTTACGCAAGATTCGCGGCAGTTGAAGGTGGCGCGCTGACAGTCGGTCGCGAAGGCTGGATCGACATTCTGTCGCTGGAGTGGAGCGCGGGGTGGAGTGAGTCAACAGCGGGCAGGCGGGGTTCCCGGGCGAGTGCGCAGGTCGATGACATGGTGCTGACGATGCTCTACGACAAGGCGGCGCCGGTGTTGCAGGCTTACTGTCTGAAGGGGAAGTCGATAGACAAGCTCGAAGTAGAGCTCACCCAGGAACAGGGCGGCAGTGACGAGAGCTATCTTCGTTACGAGTTGCAGGAGGTTGTCATAACCTCCTACCAGACCAGCGCCGAAGCGGGTGACGATATGCCGGCGGGGGTCATTCTCTCCTGCCGCTTCCGCGGAATGAAGGTCGTCTACACCGAATTTGCCGCCGACGGTTCCGCACGCGGCAGCGTCGAATGCAAATACAAACGCGGAAAGTCGTGAGTCTTGAGTTCAAAGATCAGGGATCCGGATATCCCTGGCCTGGATGAAGGAGAGATTGCGCCCTCACCCATCATGGATGAGAGGGGAGAGCAGGCAGGATGCCCGACCGCAAACGCTCTCGGCATGAGTCGGTGGAGTAGCAACCAAAACAAAGCCGGCAGATCCGCGCATTGGCGGTGCGCGGGTCTGCCGGCCGGGTGTGACTCAGCTCAGCTTATTTCGATTCGCTGGCGGGAGCCTGTGGTGCGGCAGGTGCAGCATAGGGTGCATACGGAACGCCATAGTATGGAGCACCCCAGCCACCACCATAGTAGGGGTAGCCGTAGCCGTAGTAGTAAGGGTAGCCGTAGCCGTAACCCCGGCCATAGCCATAGCCGCGGCCACGGCCGTAGCCCGAACCGCCACCGCTGAAGTTCATGTTGAAGTCGCCGAACATATCACCCCAACCGTCACCCCAGCCGTCACCCCAGCCGTTATTGCCCCAGGGGCCGCCCCACCAGGCGGATGCGGAAGCGGAAGCAGCGAGCAACGCGGCAACAGCCGCTGTTCTGATAATCGTCTTCATCTCTAATCTCCGTATTCAAAGATCGCGCATAAACGGTACTTCAAGGCAGCCTCAGAATTGGCCGCTCTCGATATTTACTTTAGTATTTGTGAAAATTCTGAAAATGACCGGCGTCAATATGCGCTCGATTAGTGAAGGAAACGGTTGACAAAGTTTTCTCGACGCTGTTTCGAAACAGATCTGAAATCCCCGGCGGCACGGCATTGACTCCACGGCCGGGTTGCTCCTCTAATTGCCCTATTTGGTGACCCGCAACGATCTCAAGAGCGGCGATGAGCTACAGCGAGAAGAGTACGGATTGGGCGGCATTCGACCGCCGCCATCTTTGGCACCCCTACAGCGCGATCGACTCCGGTCTGCCGGTTTTTCCGGTGGAATCCGCGCGGGGTGTGCGTCTGACGCTGGCAGATGGGCGCGAGCTGATCGACGGTATGTCCTCCTGGTGGAGCGCAATCCACGGTTACAACCATCCCCGGCTCAATCTGGCGGTGCGCACCCAGCTGGAGAAGATGTCGCACGTGATGTTCGGCGGTCTTACGCACCAACCGGCGGTCGATCTGGCCCGCAGACTGATTGAGCTGACGCCCGAACCGCTGCAGACCGTCTTTTTCGCCGACTCGGGTTCGGTTTCGGTCGAAGTGGCGATGAAGATGGCGATCCAGTACTGGCACGCGCAAGGAGAGCCGGGGCGGAGCCGTTTTCTTACCATCCGCAGCGGCTACCACGGTGACACCTTCAATGCGATGTCGGTTACCGATCCCGACAACGGCATGCACTCGATCTTCGCCGGCATTCTGGCAAAGCAGCACTTCGCACCGGCGCCTCAGAGCCGCTTCGGTGCCCTTTGCAGCGAAGCCGATGTCGAAGCCTTCGCATCAAAGCTGGAGTCGGTCGAAACGGAGCTTGCGGCCGTGATCCTCGAGCCGGTGGTCCAGGGTGCCGGCGGCATGCGTTTCTACTCCGCCGATTTTCTGCGTGCGGTGAGATCGCTCTGCGACCGCCACGGTCTGTTGTTGATCCTCGACGAGATCGCGACCGGATTCGGCCGTACCGGACGTCTGTTCGCCTGTGAGCATGCCGGGATCGCGCCGGATATCATGTGTGTCGGAAAGGCGCTTACCGGCGGCTACCTGACACTTGCGGCGACGCTGACCACCGCTGAGGTCAGCAAGGTGATCGGCAGCGGCGATCCCGGGCTGTTCATGCACGGACCGACCTTTATGGCCAACCCGCTGGCCTGCGCCACCGCGCTGGCGAGCATCGAGCTTCTGCTGGAGAGCCCCTGGGAGGCTGCGGTGCGTCGCATCGAAAGCGGGCTGGAGGCGGGGTTGGCGCCCTGCCGCGCGATGGCGCATGTCGCCGATGTCCGCGTGCTGGGCGCGATTGGAGTGGTCGAACTGCGCCAGCCGGTGGATATGCGTGAGATCCAAGTGCAGCTGGTCGACGCAGGTGTCTGGGTGCGGCCCTTCGGCAGGCTGGTCTACCTGATGCCGCCCTATATCATCGACGATACCGATCTCGGACAGTTGACCTCGGCGGTGGCAGGCGTCGTCGGCGGGATGGCCCGAGCGTCTGCGCGGTAACAGAGCGCCGCAGGGCGCGGGAGCTGATTCATGATCGCCTTCAATCCAACTTTCGAACTCGCCAGTGTGCCGCGTATCCGCTTCGGTTCGGGGCGTCTGGAGAGTCTGCCTGAGCTGATCTCCGATTTCGGTGGGTCTGCGCTGCTGGTGACCGGCGCGCAGTTTTTGCAGCGCAGCGGTCACTGGGATCGCATCAGCGCAGCGCTTACCCGTCATTCGATACGCTGGCATCGGGTGCAGGTGAGCCGCGAGCCTTCACCGGAGATGATCGACGAGGCGGTGGCGGCGTTTCACGGCCGGGGTATAGATGTCGTGGTTGGCATAGGCGGTGGCAGCGTGCTGGACGCGGCCAAGGCGATCGCCGGGCTGCTTCCATTCGGCAACTCGGTGATGGATCACCTGGAAGGGGTCGGCAGAGGTATCGCCTACCGCGGACCCTCCACACCGTTGATCGCGGTTCCGACGACTGCTGGAACCGGCAGCGAAACCACCAAGAACGCGGTGCTTTCGCGGCCAGGGAAAAGCGGATTCAAAAAGTCGTTTCGCGACGACGCGCTGGTGGCACATACCGCGCTGATAGATCCCTCCCTATTGCGCGACACCCCGCGCGAACTGATGGCGGCGCAAGGGATGGACGCTTTCACCCAGCTGCTCGAATCCTACCTCTCGCGCGCCGCGACACCGCTGACCGACGCACTCGCCTGGTCGGGAATCGAGGCGTTCAGCGACGCTTTCATGACAACGGTCGAGGCCGAGCCGGTCGCGCGGGAGGAGGGGGCGTTGGCGAGGCTGGCCTACGCCTCGATGATCTCGGGGATCACACTGGCGAACGCAGGGCTCGGTTCGGTGCACGCGTTGGCTGGGCCGCTCGGCGGCCTCTTTCCGATTCCGCACGGTGTTGCCTGCGGCACGCTGCTTGCGGAAGCGACGGCGATCAACCTGCAGCTGTTGCGGCAGCAGGATCCGCAGGGTGTCGCGCTGTGGAAGTATGCCCGTGTCGCGCGACTGCTGGCGAAAACACCGGGTGATGCAGAGGCGCATCTGCCGGATCTGCTGGCAGCGACACTGCGCGCCTGGATCGAGCGGCTGGCGATACCGCGCCTGGGTCAGTTCGGCATACTTGAAGCCGATCTGCCGGCGCTGGTGGCCGGCAGCCGCGGCGCCAACCTGGAGCGCAATCCGGCCAGCATGTCGGATCGCGATGTAACCGAGCTGCTGCGCAGAAGGTTGTAGCGGAGGAAGGGGCGACCGCGGCCTGCCTGAGGTAAGATGGCGCTTTCATCTTCGACAGGCAGACAGTCAAGCGCAATGTTGCTCGTAATCTCACCCGCCAAAACCCTCGACTACGAAACCCCACTCAAGAGCAGGCGCCACACGCAACCCGAGTTTCTCGACGACGCCCAGCTGCTGGTCAGCCGCGCGCGGCAATACTCGGCGCTCGACATCGCCGAACTGATGCAGGTGAGCATGAAGATCGCCGAACTCAATTTCACCCGTTTCCACGACTGGCAGCGACCGTTTACGCCGCAGAACGCCCGGCAGGCGGTGTTGGCGTTCAAGGGTGATGTCTACAGCGGGCTCGATGCGGGCAGTTTTGATGCGGCCGACTTCAAATTCGCGCAGGACCATCTGCGTATTCTCTCCGGACTGTATGGCCTGCTGCGGCCGCTCGATCTGATGCAGCCCTACCGCATGGAGATGGGGCGCAGGATCGACACCGAGCGCGGCGCCAATCTCTACCAATTCTGGAGAGCGCGGATCACCGACGGCCTGAATCGGCAACTGCGGCGAATCAAGTCGGAGTGCCTGGTCAATCTGGCCTCGCAGGAGTATTTCAAGGCGGTCGACACACGCGCGCTGAATGCCGCAGTGATCACGCCAGAGTTCAAAGAGTACAAGAATGGCCAGTACCGCATGATCGGTGTCTACGCCAAGAAGGCACGCGGCGAGTTGAGTCGCTTCGTCATCCGCAACGCGCTGACCGATGCCGATTCGATGAAATCGTTCGAAGAAAACGGTTACCGCTTCAATCCAGAACTCTCCTCGGCGCAGAAGTGGGTTTTCAGCCGCGAACAGCCCTGACCTTCCGCGGGAGATCGTCTGCCGCTTTACAGAAATGTGATAAATACGTGATGCCGGCGTGAAGCGGTGCCGTAATCATCTCCCCCATGTTGTAGATTACTAGCGGAGGAGCAAGCTGCGATGGGCCACCTGAATCGGAGAGTTTACCTGCTGCTGGCTGCGGCCCTGATGTCGGTGCCGGCCCTGGCACAGCAGCAGTTTGCCAGTACATCCGCCAGAAGCACGGTGATCGAACTTTTCACCTCGGAAGGGTGCAGTAGTTGCCCACCGGCGGATCGTTGGCTGTCACGGCTGAAGGATGACCCGCGGCTCTGGCGCGAGCTGGTGCCGATGGCCTTTCACGTCGACTACTGGGACTACATCGGTTGGCAGGACCGTTTCGCCGACGCGCAGTTCTCGGCGCGCCAGCGTGCGCATCAGCGCAGCGGCAACCTGCGTTCAGTCTACACGCCTGGATTCGTCGTCAACGGCAAGGAGTGGCGCGGCTGGTTCAGTGGGAGAAAAATGCCCGATTCCGGGTCTCAGGCTGGTGTGCTCAGAATCACGCTTGATGGCAGCCGGGTCACGGCCGAGTACGATCGGGCAGAGGAGGGCGCTTACGAGCTGTCGGTGGCGCTGCTCGGATTCGATCTGAGCAACGATGTTGCAAGCGGCGAGAACGCGGGAAAGCGGTTACGGCACGATTTCGTGGTGCTGGCGACGCACAGCTCGACTGCCGCCGATGGCCGCTGGCAGTTCGATTTTTCAGCCCTCGAACGGGTAAGTTCCGGGCGGCTGGCGATTTCGGCCTGGGTAAGCCGTAAAGGCGACCCGGCGCCGCTGCAGGCCACGGGCGGCTGGTTGGACGGCTGATGTTGATTAACAGCCAGAGCGGTCTGCGGGGCGACGGGTCGCCGTCAACGGAATCCCTGCTCAACGGCAGAGCAGATTCTCTACAGGCTATAATGCGCTTCAGGAGAGCGAAGATGAAAAGAGTTTTGTTTGCACTATTGATCGTGGCGGCAGGAGCGGTGGGCATACAGCAGTATGCCACCAGCGAACCGAAGGCGATGGGCGTGGCGGATGACGGGAGACTGCAGGGACTCTCGGTCGCCACCTTCGCCGGGGGCTGTTTCTGGTGCGTCGAATCGGGATTCGAAAAAATCCCAGGCGTGGTCGAGGTGATATCGGGCTACTCCGGCGGCGAGCTCGCGAATCCAACTTACAAGCAGGTATCGAGCGGCCAGACCAAGCACACCGAGAGTATCCAGGTCTATTACGATCCGGCCAAAGTGAGCTATGACGAGCTCCTCGATGCGCTCTGGAAACAGATCGACCCGACCGACTCCGGCGGCCAGTTTGTCGACCGCGGCAGGCAGTATCGACCGGCGATCTTCTTCCACAACGAGGAGGAGAAGCGTCTGGCGCAGGCTTCGGTCGCGGCACTGGAGAGCTCGGGACGCTACGATCGTCCGGTGACGATCGAAATCACCCCCTTCAAGGCGTTCTATCCTGCCGAGGAGTATCACCAGGACTACTACAAGAAGAACCCCTTGCGTTACGGCTTCTACCGGGGCGGTTCGGGTCGGGATCAGTACCTGGATCGGGTCTGGGGCGACGAGTTGCACGCCAAGCCCGAAGCGAAGAAGATGAACCGCAATGGAGCGAAATACATGAAACCGAGCGATGCGGAGTTGAAGCAGCGATTGACGCCGATGCAGTACCAGGTCACCCAGCACGAGGGTACGGAACCACCGTTCAAGAACGAGTACTGGGATGAGAAGCGCGACGGCATCTACGTCGATATCGTCACCGGCGAACCGCTCTTCTCTTCTCGTGACAAGTACGACTCCGGCACCGGCTGGCCCAGTTTCACCCGTCCCATCAGCGAGGAGAACATCAGGCAGAAGACCGATTTCAAACTGGTGCTGCCGCGCCAGGAGGTACGCAGCAAGATCGGCGACAGCCACCTCGGACACGTTTTCAAGGATGGCCCCGAGCCCACCGGGCTGCGCTACTGCATGAACTCCGCGGCGTTGAAGTTCATCCCAAAGGAGCAGATGGAGTCGGAGGGATACGCCGAACTGCTGTCACTGTTGGAGTGACAATGATTGCAATGTAGAGGGCCCGGGTGTCGTGACGACCCCGGGCCTGGTTGTTTTATCGGTAAATGGTGGTGCAAGTGGCGGTTGAACTCGGCGACGGCATAGTCGTTCCAGACGATGAGATAGAGTTGAGCGCAATCCGTTCGCAGGGCGCCGGCGGTCAGAACGTGAACAAGGTCTCCAGCGCCATCCATCTGCGCTTCGACGTACGTGCCTCGAGCCTGCCGTTGAAACTGAAACAGCGGCTGCTGAAGTTGCATGACAGCAGAATCAGCGACCGCGGAGTTGTCGTCATCAAGGCACAGCAGTTCCGCAGCCAGGAGATGAACAGGGTGGAAGCGCTGCAGCGTTTGCGCGAAATGGTGCAAATGGCGATGCAGCGTCGCAAGCGCCGCATTCCCACCCGGCCCACGCTCGGATCGACCGAGCGACGCCTGGAGCGCAAGAGTATTCGCGGCAAGCTCAAGCAGCTGCGCCGCAGCATCGACGACTAGCCGGCTGTTGACGGCAAGTCACTCCGCCGGCGGGCTTCGGAGCGGCTCACTGCCGCTACCTGACGGTGCCACGCAGCACGGATCGTCGTTGCCGGGATTGTTGACCGTCAGGCCGACCGGATAGCTGGAGATCGCCGCGCTCGGCGCCGGTTTGAGCAGCGCCTGCAGTTTCTCCGTATCGACCGACCCGGGCGCCAGCCACTGCTGAAAATCGGCGGGCGCGAGGATCACCGGCATGCGCTCGTGCAATGGCCGAATGGCATCGTTGGCATCGGTGACGATGATGCTGAAGGAGTCGATCGGCTGCGCTTCTCCATCGCCACGCCAATGCTCCCAGAGCCCGGCGAAAGCCATCAGTTCGCCGCCGTGCCACTGGATGTTGTAGGGCTGTTTACGCGCCCCCTGCCGGCTCCACTCGAAGAAGCCGGTGGCGGGTACCAGACAGCGCCTGTGGCGAAAGGCGGCGCGGTAGGCAGGCTTCTCCGCCACCGTCTCGGCCCGCGCATTGATCATCTGATAATGGCTCTGCGGCGTTTTCGACCAACCTGGGATCAACCCCCAGCGCAGCATTGCCGCCTGCGGCGAGCCGTCGACCAGACGCACCACCGGTGCCAGCTGGGTCGGCGCGATGTTGTAGCGGCGCGGCGGATCGAAGCGCTGCAGCAGACCGAAAAATTCGGCCAGCGCCTGGCCGTCGGTGATCAGATTGTAGCGTCCGCACATGCCACCCGACCCGAGGTCAATCGAGTCGTCCCTCCTGCACCGCGTGGCAAGCGACCAGGGTGCCGTCGCCGCTATCGAACAGCTTCGGCAGCTCGTGTCGGCAGCGATCCTGAGCGTGCACGCAGCGGGGGTGGAAAAAGCAGCCGCTTGGCAGATTGATCGGTGTCGGTACCTCGCCCATCAGCTTCATATGACTCGGACGCTCCTGGTCCAGTCGCGGAATCGCGCTCAGAAGCGCTTGGGTATAGGGGTGCCGCGGTCGGCTGAAGAGTTGCCCGGTTATCGCCAGTTCGCACAGCGCGCCGAGATACATCACCGCCACGCGGGTGCCGAAATGTTCGACCACCGACAGATCGTGGGTGATGAACAGATAGGTGAGGCCGCGCTGCTCCTGCGCCTCCATCAGCAGGTTGAGCACCTGCGCCTGGATCGAGACGTCCAGCGCCGATATCGGTTCGTCGGCGACGATGAACTCGGGATCGGTCATCAGCGCTCGTGCAATAGAGATGCGCTGCCGCTGGCCGCCGGAGAATTCGTGCGGGAAACGTTCGTTCCAGCCCGGGTCGACGCCGACCGAACGCATCACGTCGTTGACCTTGTCACCGAGGGCAGCGCGTCCGATACCGGGTGAATGGAAACGGACCGGCTCTTCCAAGGTCTGCTTGACCGTCATGCGCGGATTCAACGAGGCGTAGGGGTTCTGGAAGATCATCTGCATCTTACGGCGAAAGGGGAGCAGCTTTTCAGCGGAGAGGTTGTCGATCCGCGTGCCTTCGAAGCGGACGCTGCCCGCGGTTGGTCGGATCAGCCCCATCACCACCCTGGCCAGCGTCGATTTGCCGCAGCCGCTCTCGCCGACGACGCAGAGCGCCTCGCCGCGTCTGACCTGCAGGTCGACGCCGTTGACCGCGCGCACGCTCTCCTGCCGGCGGACCAGTTTTCCGCCTTCGAAGCGTAGCTGTTCGAGCAGGCCGCTGGTCAATGGAAACTCGCGGCTGAGCCCCTCCACGCGCAGCAGCTCTTCGGCGGCGCTCTTTTCCGCTGCGACGGCTTGGCTGCTCATTGCGCACGCTCCTGCTCATCGACCCGGAGGCAGGCGACGCGGGCGTGCTCGCTGCCGCTGTAGGCGGGCAGCTGCTGCTGACAGGCATCGATCCTGAGCTGGCAGCGGGGATGGAAGGCGCAACCCTGGGGAATATCCATCAGCGAGGGCATGACCCCGGGAATCTGGTTCAACCGCTGCCCGGGTCGAGTACGCTCCGGCAGCGCGTTGATCAGCCCCTGGGTGTAGGGGTGGCGCGCGCTATCTATGATCCTGCGCGTCGCTCCCTCCTCGACGATGCGGCCGGCGTACATCACGATCGCCCGTTGGGTCACTTGCGATACCACGCCCAGATCGTGGGTGATCAGAATCAGCGCCACGTTGTTGTGCTCGCACAGCTCCAGCAGCAGTTCCATGATCTCCGCCTGGATGGTGACATCGAGCGCCGTGGTGGGTTCATCGGCGATTATCACCGAAGGATCGGTCAGCAGCGCGATGGCGATTACAACGCGCTGGCGCATGCCGCCGGAGAGCTCATGCGGATACTGGTCGATGCGCGCTTCGGGTGAGGGAATCGAGACCGCGCGCAGCTTCTCGATCGCCAGTTGGCGCGCTGCGGCCGGTGTGATTCTGCGGTGCGCCCGCAGGCACTCGATCATCTGAGTGCCGATGGTGAGCACCGGATTGAGCGTCATCATCGGATCCTGAAAGATCATGTTTATGCGGTTGCCACGGATCGTGCGCAGCTCGCTGCGGCTGAGACCCGCGAGATCCCTGCCCTCGAAGAGTATCTTTCCGCCGGAGATATAGCCGGGGCGGCTGACCAGATTGAGGATGGCGAAAGCCGCCACCGATTTGCCTGCGCCGCTCTCACCGACGATCCCCAGCCGCTCTCCCCTGTCGAGCGAGAAACTGACATCGCGCAGTGCCGTCAATTCGCCCTGGCGCAGCGGAAATTTCACTTCGAGATTCTTCACCTCAAGCAGCGCCATGGTTCACTCCTTGTAGAGTTTGGGGTTGAGAACGTCGCGCATCCAGTCACCCAATAGATTGATCACCAGCACCAGCACCACCAGCAGCAGCGCGGGGAACGTGGTGATCCACCAGGAGCCGGAAAGGATGAACTCGAAGCCGCTGTTGATCAGTGAACCCAGCGACGGCTGGTTGACCGGCATACCAAGTCCGAGAAAGGAGAGTGCCGCCTCGCTCATGATCGCGTTGGCCACCTGCACTGTCGAGATCACCAGGATGGGGGAGAGTGTATTGGGCAGGATGTGCCGGAACATGATGCGTCGGCGGTTGAGGCCGATCACGCGCACTGCGTCGACATACTCCTTTCTCTTTTCGGCCAATACCGATGCCCGCACCGTACGCGCGTACTGCGGCCATTCCGCAATTCCGATCACCAGAATCAGCATGAACAGCGCCAGCTCGTTGTAGAGTTCGGTGCCGAATGATGCCTGGAAGACCGCCAGCACCACGATTGCCACCATCAGCGTCGAGAATGAGAGCTGAATGTCGGCCAGGCGCATCAGGAAGCTGTCGATGCGGCCACCGAAGTAACCGGCGACCAGCCCCAAGGCGATGCCGAGCAGCGATTGCAGCAGCACCGCGAAAAGCCCGATCGTGATCGACAGCCGGGTGCCGTAGAGCATGGTGCTCCACATGTCGCGACCCTGGGCGTCTGTGCCGAGCGCGAAGCGCGTATCGCCCTCCGCCTGCCAGGAGGGCGGAATGTCCGAATCCATGATGTCGATCTGCACCGGATCGTAGGGGTCGTAGGGAGCGATCAATGGCGCCGAGAAGCTCATCACCACCAGCAGCATCAGCACGCTGAAGCTGGCCACCGCGACCTTGTCCTTGCGGAAGCGGTAGAGGAAGGCCGACTTCCTGAACAGTCTCCAGTAGCGCATCACGCCAGCCCCCTGGTCAATTTGACTGTCGGGTTGACCAGGCCGTAGATCAGATCGACGACGGTGTTGGTAACGACGAAGATCAGCCCGACCACGATCAGATAGGCAATGATCAACGGGGTGTCGACGCGGTTGACCGCTTCGAGAAAAAGGAAGCCCATGCCGGGCCACTGAAACACCGTCTCGGTGAGAATGGTGTAGGCGATCATGGTGCCGATCTGCACGCCGCCGACGGTGATCACCGGCAGCAGCGTGTTCTTCAGCGCGTGCAGAAACCAGATGCGCCGACGCTGCAGCCCCTTGGCCCAGGCAAAGCGGATGTACTCCTGCTCCAGCACCTCCATCATCTCCGAGCGGATCAGACGAATGAAAAGCGGCAGCATGATCGAGGAGAGCGCGATCGACGGCAGGATCAGATGCAGTACGCCGTCCCAGGTCAGCAGTCCGCTCTCCCAGGCGCCGATCATGACTGTTTCGCCGCGGCCGTAGGAGGGGAGCCAGCCGAGGTGGATCGAGAAGAGATAGATCAACATGATCGCGGTCAGAAAGACCGGAATCGAGATGCCGACGATACTCAGTCCCATCATCACCCTGGTGAACCAGCTGCGCGGGTTGATCGCGCAGTAGACCCCGATCGGCACCGACAAGAGCAGAATGATCAGCGTCGCCCCCAGCACCAGCTCCATGGTGGCGGGGAACTTCTCCATGATCACCTCCAGTGCCGGACGCTTGAAGAAGTAGGAGTTACCCAGGTCGCCTTGAACCGCCTTGCGCAGAAAGCGCCAGTACTGCGCCAGGAACGGGTCGTTGAGCCCCATCTGGTCGCGCAGCGCCTGCCGCTCCGCTTCGGAGACCGACTGACCCACCAGCTCGCGCAGCGGGTCGCCGAGGTTGTCCTGGATGGAGAAGCTGAGCAGGCTGATGACGAACATCACCACCAGTGCCTGCCCGATTCGTCGTATGAGAAAGGCGATCATGGGTATTCGGCGGGCTTGCGGAAAATCGAACGCCCGACGGCCGGATCGCGACCGTCGGGCTGTGTGAGATGGCGCGGCGGCATGGTCATCGGGCCGCGCCGGAGCCAAACATCAATCGATGACCAGATCCCCGAGGTAGGGGAAGTTCATCACGTTGACGATATCCTCGATGTGTACGCCCTTGCGCGCGGCCCAGGCCAGATCCTGCCAGTGCAACGGCACGAACGCGGCATCGTCGTAGAGCATCTGCTCGACCTGCTGCAGCATCGCGGCGCGCTTGCCCTCGTCGGTTTCACCCTGAGAGGCGAGAATCAGCTTGTCGATCTCCTTGTTGCAATAGTTGCCGCTGTTGTACTGGCCGTAGCCTGTCTCCTTGTCGGGACACATGGCGAGAAACTCGGTGAAGTTGGACGAATCCTCGGTGTCGGAGTGCCAGCCGATCATCATGATGTCGGCGGCGCGCTCGTCGAACTTCGGCCAGTATTGTGCTTTGGGCATGGTCTTCAGATCGACCTTGATATTGATGCGCGCGAGCATCGAGCTGACCGCCTGCGCGATCTTGTCGTCGTTGATGTAGCGGTTGTTGGGCGCCATCATCGTCACCGAGAAGCCCTGCTCGTAGCCGGCCTCTTTCATCAGCTGCTTGGCTTTCGCCAGGTCGTAGCGCGGCTTGATCGAAGCGACATGGCCGAGATAACCGACAGGGCTCTGCTGCCCGGAGGCGGTGCCGAAGCCCTTCATGATCTTCTGCACTATGCCTTCGTTGTTGACCGCATGGACGATCGCCTGACGCACCCGCTTGTCCTTGAACTCGGGACGGCGCTCCTGGTTGAGCTGGAAGGTGATGATGCGGGTGCCGCTCATCGTGATCAGATCGACCTTGTCGTTGTTGCGGATGCGATCGAGATCGGTCGGCGGAACCGGCGCGATGAAATCGACGTCACCGGAGAGCAGCGCGGCGACGCGGGTCGGGTCCTCCTTGATCGGCGTCAGCACGATCTCGTCGACATTGCCCTTCGACTCCTTGTCCCAGTACCCCTCGAAGCGCTTGAAGTCGACGCGTACGCCCTGCTGACGCTTGCTGACGATGAACGGGCCGGTGCCGGAGGCATTGACCGAAGCGAAGGTGTCAGCATGCTTCTTCAGCATATCTTTCGGGTTGCCCTTGTCGTCCTCTCCGGTATAGAACTTCGAGTCCATCGGGAAGATGTAGGTCGCCATATGCAGCACCAATGGGTAGGGATCGGTGGTGACCAGGTCGATGGTGTAGTCGTCGATCACCTTCAGCTCCTTGAAGGGCTGGAACAGACCCTTGAAGTCGGGGCTGGTCTTCAGGCGTTTGAAGGTCCAGGCGACATCGTTGGCGGTGAAGTCGTTGCCGCTGTGAAACTTGACATCCTGGCGCAGATGAAAGCGCACGGTGTGGGGGTCGAGGCGCTCCCAGGAGGAGGCGAGGCGGGGGTCGAAGGTGGTCTCTCTGTTCCAGCGCACCAGCGGATCGAAGACCATATGGGAAAGCTGCACCATACCGCCTGAAAGCTGCTCGTGCGGGTCCAGCGAAACCGGATCGGCATCGTAAGCGAGCCGTAGTGTTTTGGCGGCGGCTCCGAAGCTCAGGTTCAAACCGAGCAGCACAACGGCTGCGATGGCAAGCGTTTTCTTCATCAGGACATTACTCCTCATCTGTTTATCTGGATGACTCCGGCGCCGAACCCGGCATCTGATCGATCTGCAGAGCTGAGATCATCGGATCACCAATCCACGCATTGCGCGCCGTCGATGAACGCTGCGGTTGCCGCTCGCCGGAATGAGGGGAGTCTACGCCGCTCTTGACTAATTGCAAGGCACGGAGTCTGCAATCGGCCCGTCCCCAGGCCGCGCTATGACCCCGCTCATTTCACCTTGAATTCAGAACTGAATTCTCCCCCGTAACTTTGAAGTTTAGATCTTCTCGCCGCTTTGACAACGTTGCTGGCTTAGCTGCCGGTCACTACCGATGAGGTTATGGTCTAGACTGCTTAATGGCTGCAACAGCATGCCTGTTGAACACTTGAATCGAGGAACAAAAATGCTGGATTTTTCGGGCAAAGCCATTCTGGTAGTAGGCGGCACGAGTGGAATCAACCGCGGGATTGCCGAAGCATTCGCGAGAGCGGGCGGTCGCGTGGCGGTGGCAAGCCGCGATCCGGCGAAGGTGTCAGCGACGGTTGAAGCTTTGCAGCAGTCCGGTGGCGAAGCCTTTGGATTCAGCGCCGACGTACGCGATCTGGCGGCGGTGGAAGCGGGCGTGGCCGAGGTGTATCAGGCGTTTGGCAGCATTGACGTACTGGTTTCCGGTGCTGCGGGGAATTTCCCCGCACTGGCGGAACGGCTCAGCAGCAACGGGTTTCGAGCGGTAATGGAGATCGATACGCTTGGGACCTTTCATGTCATGCGCGCAACCAGACCCTATCTGACTACGCCCGGTGCGAGCGTCATCAATATATCGGCGCCCCAGGCATTCGTTCCAATGCAGGCGCAGGTGCACGTCTGCGCTGCCAAGGCGGGTGTCGATATGATCACCCGTACCCTGGCGCTCGAATGGGGTGCGGTGGGGATCAGGATAAATTCGATCGTGCCCGGCCCGATCGATGGAACGGAGGGAATGGCACGCCTGGCGCCAACGGCAGAACTCAGAGAGAAGATCACCGCCACGGTACCGCTGAAACGGTTTGGCACCGCGCTGGATATCGCCGGGGCGGCGATGTTTCTCGCCAGCGACATGGCCCGCTATATCAGCGGTGCCGTGCTGCCGGTGGACGGTGGCTGGTCGCTTTCGGGTTGTGGCGCGCTGGGAGAGCACCTGACTGATCTTGTTTCGCACTGAGCGGAGGAAGCCGGTGAACACGGTTGAAGAGTACCAACTGGAGTGTCCGAACTGCGGTGAGTCGGTGACGCTGTTTATCGACGGCAGCGTCGAGCAGCAGGAGTACGTGGAGGATTGCCCGGTCTGCTGCAGCCCGATGCTCGTAAGTGTCAGCTGCAACGATCGCGAGGGGATCTTCGTTTCTGCACGGGCGGAGAACGCCTGAGCGCCTGATTTGGTCTTTGAAGGATGCTGCCGGATAGCGTGTCGGCGCGGCAGTTCTCCCCGGGTCCGGGTGTGGTGTGGGCAAACCAAAAGTCTGCTCGAAGCATTGTGGACTGCCGCAGAATCCGGGTAGGCTCGATCAGCGTGGCGGTTGGCCAGCCCGCTCCAACGCGGAGCTCGGAGCAGCTCTCTCCCGACGTCGAGAAATCGCACCAACTCGGGTATGCTAGGACAGGGCAGGGGCCGATGCGTTCGCCGGTAGATCCTTCCGGATTGCACCAACCCTGAAACCGCTGACCGGAATAAAGATGACACTCTGACCAGTACGCCGCCATCTAGGGAAAGTTGTGAGGAGTCGGCGCAAACAACATGGATAATGACTTGGACAGGAAGATCGACAGCGAAGATCACAGGCCCACCCTGGTGGTGGTTGATGATGAGTTTGAGATGGCCGGTTTTGTGGCCGAGGTTGCCGAGGTGGTGGGCTACCGGGTCTCCGCGGTCACCAGCGTCCAAGCTCTGCGCCAGGCCTTTTCCGGTTCTCAGGCGGATGTGATGGTCATCGATATCTTCATGCCGGATACGGACGGGTTCGAGTTGATCGGGGAGCTGGCAGATCAACGCTGCTCTTCTGAAATCATCCTGATCAGCGGGTACGGAAAAACGCTGCTGGAAGGGGCGGCCAAGATTGCCCGGGCACGGGGGTTGAAACTGCGCTCGGTGATATCCAAGCCCTTCCGTCTGGCGGAACTCCAGTCGGCTTTGAGGGATGTCTACAGACAGTTTGCAGCGGGATCGACATGACCCGTAAACGCAAACTGCTGGTGCTGGACGACGAGCCAGATATCGGCGAGTTTGTACGCGATGTGGCCATCGAATGCGAGTTCGAGGCCATCTCCAGTCACACCTCGGAGAGCTTTCCCTCGCTCTACCAGCACAATATCGATGTCGTGGTACTGGACCTGATGATGCCCGGAACCGATGGTGTCGAGATCATCCGTTATCTTGCCGAGTGCGGCTCCAACTCCGCGATCATACTGATAAGTGGCTATCACGCCGGGGTGCTGCACTCCGCGCAGGAGCTGGCCTCCGAACATGGCCTCCATGTACTTGGCACGCTGACCAAACCGATTCGTTATACCGAGCTGGAGCGCCTGCTGCTGCTGGTACCACCGCTGACCGATAAACAGCCGCGCGGCGCGCAGGGGCTGGCCGATATTCCCAGCGTGGTTGAGCTGCAGCAGGCGATCGAGCGGGGGGAGATCCTGCCTTTCTATCAGCCGCAGCTGCGCATCGCCGACCGTTCACTGCTCGGTGTCGAGGCATTGGTTCGCTGGAAGCATCCGCAGCGGGGAGTCTTGCCGGCAGGCCTGATCCTGGACCTGGCACTCTCTTCGGGATTGATGGGAGAGCTGACCAACAGCATTCTCAATCAGGCGTTGATCCAGTGTCGGCACTGGCTGGACCAGGGGCTGCGCACGCAGGTATCGATCAACGTCTCCGCCGATACGCTGATGGATCTCGAGCTGCCAAAACTGCTGGGGAAACAGCTCGAGGACTACGCGCTGGAACCCAATCAGGTGGTGCTGGAGGTGACCGAGTCGGCATTGATGCGGGAGCTGGTCAGATCGCTCGAGATTCTCACGCGCCTGCGCATGAAGGGGATCGGCCTCTCCATCGATGACTTCGGCACCGGCTACTCCTCGCTCGTACAACTACACCGAATTCCCTTCTCCGAAATGAAGATCGATCGCTCTTTCGTCAAACATGCACTGGCCGACGAAGAAGCGCTTGCGATCGTCAAAATCACCATCATGCTGGCGCACGAGCTTGGTATGCGGGTGGTGGCGGAGGGGATCGAGACAGCGGAGACCTGGGCGCTGTTGCACTCGCTGGGTTGCGATGCCGCGCAGGGATACCATATCGCCCGCCCGATGCCAGGCACCGATATCCTCGACTGGCTGGCACAATCAGGTAACGCTCCCTAGTACCGGGAATCCGGCCCCCACACACCCGAAGGGGGGCGCAACCCGTTGTCAGCAACCGACTAATCGTGTCGATCCCAGGATCTAAATGCCTCTTAGGGAGTTCCACGGCGACACCGATCCCCCTTCGCCAGTCATCGCTATTTACGAAATAAACGATATTTACGACAAGGAGTTAGCTGCGCCTGTATTTTTGAAATTGTGTTATGATCGGCCCGCTTAAGTGTTGTAAGTGGGGGGTATCCATCAATGACAACCAATAAGCCCTATCTCACCCCAACCGAAGTTGCAAGGATGCTCCGGGTTGCCACAGTTACGGTTCGGATGTGGGCGCAGAAGGGTATGCTCAAGGCGGAGGTGACGCCAGGCGGGCACAGGCGTTACATGCTGCAGGAGGTGAAGCGTTTTGCCAGAAGTCATGGCATTACCTTGCAGGTCGCGAACGAGGACCAGTATCGCGTATTGATCGTCGACGACGAGCCGGACTGGCGCGAACTGCTGACCGAGCTGCTACGCTCGAACAGCGAAGATATCGTGATCGAAACGGCCGCAGACGGGTTCGAGGCGGGGCGAAAAGTGTCGGCGTTGAAGCCGCATCTGGTGCTTTTGGACCTTATGATGCCGGGCATCGACGGCGCGCAGGTCTGCCGTGCGATCAAGAGTGATCCGGAAACCAGTTCCGCGCGCGTATTCTGCATCTCCGGTTACATCGACAGTGAAAACGAGACCAGGTTGATAGAGGCGGGGGTCGAACGCTGTTTCGCCAAGCCGGTCGACAGCAGCCAACTGCTGGATGCCATCGGTCTGGGGGAAATGAAATCCTCCACCCAGGTGGCCAATCATCAGTAGCACTGCGACAGGGTAACGCATCGCCTTTGCCGGCTACAGATCTTCCCCGGGTTTTCGTTTTCAGCGAGGCCCGGGGGAGTAGCCGTTCAACAGTCGAATCAGACTGGAAGTATCCCAGCGTCCACCGCCAAGCGCCTGCACCTGGGCGTAGAACTGATCGACCAATGCTGTCATTGGCAGTCCCGCACCATTGCGACGACTTTCGTCGAGGCAGATTGCGAGATCCTTGCGCATCCAGTCGACAGCGAAACCGAAATCGAAGCGGTTCTGCAGCATCGTTTCACCACGATTATCCATCTGCCATGAGTGCGCGGCGCCCTTAGCGAGCACTTCGACCACTTTGGTTCCGTCCAAACCGGCACGCTGAGCGAAATTCAACGCCTCTGAGAGCCCCTGCACGATCCCCGCGATGCAGATCTGGTTGACCATTTTTGTCAACTGTCCCGATCCGGCAGAACCGAGCAGTGTCACCGCCCTGGCGTAAGCCTCCATCACCGGCTGCGCACGTACGAAATCCGCTTCCTCACCGCCGACCATGATCGTCAACACGCCGTTCTCCGCGCCAGCCTGTCCGCCGGAGACGGGCGCGTCGAGAAATCCGACTCCGCGTTCAGCGGCCGTGCCCCAGATCTCGTGGGCGACATCCGCGGAAGCGGTGGTATGGTCGACCAGCAGCGCGCCTGGAGCCATGGCCGACAGCACCCCCTGCTTACCGTATACGACCGAACGCAGATCGTCGTCGTTGCCGACACAAATGCAGACGATCTCCGCCTCGTCCGCGGCCGCGGCGGGCGTGGCTGCCATCGTCCCGCCGTGCTCCCGGCACCAGCGCTCGGCCTTCGATGTGGTACGGTTATAGACGCTGACCTGGTGACCGGCAGTGACGAGGTGGCCGGCCATCGGATACCCCATCACGCCCAGTCCGATAAAAGCGGCTCTCTTTCGACTCATTTTTTTCAAAGTTCCAATGGTGGGGTTAAGCAGCGTAGGCGTAAGTCGGCTAGCCGCACTTGGAGTCGCCGCAGTTGAGGCAGGTCATACAACCATCCATCTGGATCATCGCCTTGGTATTGCACTTCTTGCACAACTGCGCGCCGTCGGGGAAATCGCTGCTATGGTGTGAGTCGGAAGTTTCGATCGACTTTTCGTATTCGGCCCGCTTCTCATCGATCAGCTTCTGCTGGTTCTCGTCCGGGCCATCCTCTTTCAACATACCGATCATCACCAGATGGCAATGAATCACGTCACCGATCTCGGCCACCAGCGACGGCATGTACTTGCCGCCCTTCTTGAAGTAGCCGCCGGCTGGATCGAACACCGAGCGCAGCTCTTCGACCAGAAAGGAGATATCGCCACCCTTGCGGAAAACAGCGGAGATGATGCGCGTCAGGGCCACGATCCACTGAAAGTGATCCATATTCTTCGAGTTGATGAACACCTCGAATGGCCGGCGGATCTCATGCGGTGTGCCGCGGTTGAGGATGATGTCGTTGATGGTGACGTAGAGCGCATGCTCGGTCAGCGGCGTCTTGATCTTGTAGGTGGAGCCGAACAGCATCTCGGGCCGTGCCACCTTCTCGTGCATGTGAATGATGTTGTCGTCGGCTTTTTTCGTGCTCTCCGCAGCGGCGACCGGCTGCTCGCCGGGCTTGGCCACGCTATAGTCGACGATCTTCTTCTCTATCTTGATAGTCATTCTCTTTCACCTGGTTGTAACGGCATCTGCCGACACCTGAATACGTTTGCTGCGTGCCTGCTCGGCGACTGTTACAGCTTCCCGTAGTAGCCCTCTTTCAGCGCATCGAAAAGATTGGCCGCCGAGTGGGTCTCGCCGTCGTATTCGATCTCGTCGTTGCCTTTGACCTCGACCACCGAGCCATCTTCCAGCGTGAAGCGGTAGGTTGTGTTCTCCAGATCCTCCTCCTTGACCAGCACTCCCTGAAAGGCTTCCGGATTGAAGCGGAAGGTGGTGCACCCCTTGAGGCCCTGCTCGTAGGCGTAGAGATAAATATCCTTGAACTGCTCGTAGGGGTAGTCGGTCGGCACGTTGGCAGTCTTGGAGATGGAAGAGTCGATCCACCGCTGCGCCGCCGCCTGAATATCCACATGCTGCTGCGGGGTGATGTCGTCGGCAGAGACGAAGTAGTCGGGCAGCCTGGTTTCGGCGTCGGTGGAGTTGGGCATGGCATTGGCATTGATCAGCTTGCGATAGGCCAGCAGCTCAAAGCTGAAGACATCGACCTTCTCCTTGCTCTTTCGGCCCTGCCGGATAAGGTTGCGCGAGTAGTGATGGGCGAAGCTGGGTTCGATGCCGTTGCTGGCGTTGTTGGCCAGCGACAGCGATATGGTACCGGTGGGCGCGATCGAGCTGTGGTGCGAAAAACGCGAGCCAACCCGCTCCAGTTCGTCGATCAGCTCGGGATCGACCTTGGCCAACTGCTGCATGTAGCGGCTGTAACGCGCGTGCAGTACCCGGCCTTTGATCCTGTCTCCGACCTGCCAGTTGTCCACTGCCATCTCCGGGCGCTGGGCCAGCATTTCGCCGGTGACGGTAAACTCCTCATCCATGATCGGTGCGGAGCCTTTCTCCTTCGCCAGATCCAGACCGGTTCGCCAGCCGACCAGCGCCATTTCACGCGTAACGCGTTCGGTGAAGGCCAGCGACTCTTCGTCTCCATAGCGCATCTGCAGCATCGTGATGCTCGAGCCGAGTCCGAGATAACCCATGCCGTGGCGGCGCTTGCGCATGATTTCGTCGCGCTGCTCTTTCAGCGGCAGGCCGTTGATCTCGACCACGTTGTCGAGCATGCGGGTGAAAACGGCGACCACCTTGCGAAACTCCTCCCAGTCGAAATAGGCTTCGCCGGTGAAGGGGTTGCGCACGAACTTGGTGAGATTGATCGAACCCAGCAGACAGGCGCCGTAGGCAGGCAGCGGTTGCTCACCGCACGGATTGGTGGCGCGCACGTTCTCGCAGAACCAGTTGTTGTTCATCTCGTTGACCTTGTCGATCAGAATGAACCCCGGCTCGGCGAAATCGTAGGTCGAAGCCATGATCACGTCCCACAGCCGCTGCGCTCGAATCGTCTTGTAGATGCGGCAGGCGACCCGGCCACGGTCGTCGACGATGTAGTCACCCTTATAGGGCCAGTCGCGCCAGACAACCTGCTCCGGATTGGAGAGCTGCAACGCCTCCGATGCCACCTCCTGCTCGCTGATGGGGAAGGCGAGATCCCAGTTGCGGTCGTTTTTGACCGCCTCCATGAACTCCTCGGTGATCAGCAGCGAGAGGTTGAACTGACGCAGTCTGCCGTTTTCCCGTTTGGCGCGGATAAAATCCATCACGTCGGGATGACCGATGTCGAAGGTCGCCATCTGCGCGCCCCGCCTGCCACCGGCGGAAGAGACGGTGAAGCACATCTTGTCGTAGATATCCATGAACGAGAGCGGACCGGAGGTGTAGGCCCCGGCGCCGCTGACGTAGGCCCCGCGTGGGCGCAGCGTGGAAAATTCGTAGCCGATGCCGCAGCCCGCTTTCAGCGTCAGGCCGGCTTCATGCACCTTGCCCAGTATCTCGTTCATCGAGTCATGGATGGTGCCGGAGACTGTGCAGTTGATGGTCGAGGTGGCAGGTTTGTGCTCCCGGGCCCCGGCGTTGGAGACGATGCGGCCGGCGGGAATGGCGCCGTGGCGTAGCGCCCAGAGGAACTTCTCGCTCCACTCGGCCTGCAGTTCAGGGGTCGCTTCGGTCTCGGCCAGGGCCGTGGCAACGCGTGCGTAGGTCGCGTCGATATCGGCGTCGACCGGCTTGCCGTCTTTGGCTCTGAGCCGGTACTTGGTGCTCCAGATGTCGAGCGATGCCTCCTGCATCGGGACTTCGGCGGCGCTGGCGGGAACAGCCTTCAATTGAACTCTCTTCATTGGTTGTCAAATCCTGGTTGGCGCGACCCGCGGTCATCGCCCCCGCAGCAAGGTGCCGGCGCGACGAAACGGGCGGCGCATGGCACGCTCGATACTACCGATACTACAGTTTCGTTCGTTGGGTCGAATATGAGCCGCGCGACCCCGATGGGGTGCTCGGAGAGCGCATTATCAGCGTCTCCGGCATTCCCATATATTGTGCTTTATAGTCTTTGTTTTTCATTAAGGCACAATATGTAGTGATTCCGAGTGAGAAGGTTAGGCGTAACTTCAGGGGCTGTCAAGCACTCCTTTCTCTATTAGCAAAAGCAAATATATCGTAAAATCAAACGGATACTTTTGTGTCATTGACGATGATCGGGCACTTTCCGACTACCCGGCGGCGAAAGTGCCGGTTTCATTTTTTTCACACCGGTAATCGCTGGCGGTGAGGGGGTATAAAAAGATGTCCACGAGCAGAACATTGGTGCTGGGCATAGGCAACACTCTGCTGACCGACGAAGGGGTCGGGGTGCACGTAATCACTCTGCTCAAGCAGCGGTACCCCCGGTTGGAGGAGGTGACTTTTCTCGACGGCGGTACGCTCAGCTTCAGCCTGGCCGGAGATCTGGCCGAGCATCAACGCCTGATCGTCGTCGACGCGGCACATACAGGTAGTGAGCCGGGAACGGTGGTCTGCTACGAAGGTGAGGAGATGGACCACTACCTGAGAGGGAACCGCAAGAGCGTGCATGAGGTCGGCCTGAGCGATCTGCTGGATATCGCCAAACTCTCCGACCACTATCCCGGGCAGCGGGCGCTGGTCGGCATCGAACCTTCGAGCATGGATTGGGGGGAGATGGTCAGCGAGCCCGTCGCCCAATCGCTGGCACTGGCGGCGGACGCTGTCATGGCGCTGATCACGCGCTGGAGCAGGCTTGGTTAACAGCGAAATATCCTCGCGGACGACAGCAAAATAGCACCTAATTGGCCTGAGTCAATATCTCTCCGACAAAAGCGCTGGAAAGCGTTAAAAACTGATCTGAATCATCAAAATAAAACCCTATCAGCCTTAGTCTTAGTACCCGGTAATTTAAGAAAGTAGTTAAGTAGTTACGGTGACTGCACTGGAAAAGATTCCCATTCTGGTCGAGGCGCCCGAAGCGGCGGCGCAGTCCTACCTGAACACCCTCCCTTTACTTCACGAAATTCTTCATGCGCTGCGGCGTCTGCACCGCGACGGCACCAGCACCGCGCTGGATCTGCTGGCAATGCCGTTCGGACCCGGCGACGAAGCGCGCTTGTTCGAATTCCTGGGCAACGGAGAACTCAGTGCGGAGTTGGATGCAATGGGCCAGTCGTCGATTCGCGAGAGTCGATTCAGCGGGGTATGGATCATCGAGCACAAGAGTTCGGGCGGACGGCGCGTGGCTCTACAGATTGAAGTCACGCGTCTGCCGGCGATTCTCCAGACTCAGCCGGAAGATATCGGCGCGGGGCTCGATGCAATGCAGGAAGCTCTGGAAACTCTGAAGGCAGGTGAACCGGTCTGACGGTCGAACTATCGGAGGCTACATGGCAGACCCTAGAACAAAAACCCTTGGCGAGACCCTCAGACGACACGGCGTGTCGCGGCGCGGGTTTCTCAAATTCTGTACCGCAACCGCGTCGATGATGGCGCTGCCCCCTTCGATGGTTCCGGCCGTTGCGGCGGCGTTGGACAAGGCCAGCCGGCCCTCGGTGATCTGGCTCTCCTTCCAGGAGTGCACCGGCTGTACCGAGTCGCTGACGCGCAGCCACTCGCCGACGCTGGAGAGTCTCATATTCGATCACATCTCGCTCGATTATCACCATACGTTACAGGTGGCATCGGGTCACGCGGCCGAGAAGGCACGCGAAGAGGCGATGCACGCCAACCATGGCAACTATCTGGTGGTCGTCGACGGCTCGATTCCGCTCGGCAATCCCGGTTACTCGACTACCGCGGGCGTCAGCAACCTGCAAACGCTGGAGGAGACAGTCGCCGGAGCCGCGGCGGTGATCGCGGTCGGCACCTGTGCCGCGTTCGGCGGTCTGCCGAAGGCCTATCCCAATCCGACAGGCGCCGTCGCGGTACGCGATATCGTGCACGACAAACCGGTGATCAACGTCTCCGGTTGTCCGCCTATTCCGATGGTGATCACCGGAGTGCTGGCGCACTACCTCACATTCGGCACGCTTCCACAGTTGGATCAGTACGGCCGACCGATGAACTTCTACGGCACCAGTATCCACGATCGCTGCTATCGCCGTCCGTTCTACGACAAGGGGCTGTTCGCCGATACATTCGATGACGAGGGAGCAAGGAAAGGCTGGTGCCTCTACAAACTGGGCTGCAAGGGGCCGATGACCTACAACGCCTGTGCGACCGCCAAGTGGAACGAGGGTACCAGTTGGCCGGTGGAATCCGGGCATGGCTGTCTCGGCTGCTCCGAGCCCAATTTCTGGGACGCCGGAGGCTTCTACAATGCGCTCTCCATCCCGGTGGGCGAGGTTTCACGTTCGGTGAGTTACGCAGCAGCCGCCGGCCTGGCGGTGGGCGCGGCAGCAGCCGGACTGAACAGCAGGGCCAAGGCGAAAGCGAAAAAGAATCATGGCACTGTCACCGTCGATGACTTGGAGAAAAAGTCATGAATGAATCGATGGATTTTCTCTTGTGGGCCAGGGGTACTGCATTTGACGTCGCGGTGGCGATATTCGTGATCGGTGTGATCATCCGTCTTTTCGAAATAGTTTCGTTGGGGCGGGCCAATAACCTGGCGGAGCCGAAGGGCAGCGAATTCGGCCCCGGCATGAAGACGATAGTGACGCGCACATTGCCGGAAGCCGGGGTTTTCAAGCGTCAGCCACTGACCGTCATCGGTGGCTATGTATTCCACTTCGGCCTTCTGATCAGCCTGTTTCTGTTCATTCCTCATATCGAGCTGTTTGCAGCGACCTTCGGCTTCTCCTGGCCGGGCCTGCCCAATCCGATCGTCGATGCGGCCGCCGTGCTCGGTATCGTCGGGCTACTGGCTGTGCTCTGGCACCGGCTGACCAATCCGGTCATGAAGATCCTGACAGAGAAGGAGGACTATCTGGTCTGGCTACTGACATTTTTGCCGTTGCTGACCGGCTATCTCGCCTACCATCGGCTTGTCAATCCTTATCCCTTCATTCTGGGTCTGCATATCCTGAGCGTGGAGTTGCTGCTGGTGCTCTTCCCGTTCACCAAGCTGATGCACACTTTCACTTTGTTTCTGGCCCGTTGGTACAACGGGGCCATGAATGGTCGCAGAGGGGTTGAGTCATGAGCGAAGCAACACTGGAACGCGGTCTCAACGCATTCAGAGAGCAGATAGATGCGCCGGTGGCGGCTTTCTTCTCCAGCTGCGTCAGCTGTGGCATGTGTGCCGAGGCCTGCCTCTTCTACACCGAAACGAATGATCCCAAGTACACGCCTATTCGCAAGCTCGAGCCGCTGCGCCGAGTGTGGGAGCAGGAGTACACCATCAGCGGCAAGATCAAGAAGGCACTCGGCTTCGCCCGGCCGGTCACCGATGCGATGCTGGTCGAGTGGCGCGAACTGCTGTACGACAGCTGTACGATGTGCGCACGCTGCTCGATGGTCTGCCCGGTTGGCAACGACATCGCCTACATGGTGCGCAAGGCGCGCGAGGGCATGGCCGCCTCTGGCAACGCGCCGGCCGATGTGATCTCGGCCGCCGGCCGCGCGGTCAAGATTGGCAGTCCCATGGGCATCAAATACAAAGCTCTGGAAGCACAGATAAAACATATCGAGGCCGACAGCGGCGAAAAGATTCCGGTGGATGTCGAGGGTGCCGACTACATGGCGCTGCTGTCGTCGATGGAAGTGATCAACTTCCCCGAGTACATCCAATCGTTGGCGAAGATCTTCAAGCAGGCCGGCGTCAGCTGGACGCTCTGTTCTGAGGCTTTCGAGGCGACCAACACCGGCATTCAGATCGGCTCCAGCGATATCGCGCGCCAACTGGTACAGCGTATCGTCGACGGCGCCGAGAAGCTGAAGGTCAAGTACGTGATCGCACCCGAGTGCGGCCACGCCTATACCTCAATCCGCTGGGACGGTCCCAACCTGATCGGCCGGCCCTACAATTTTCGCGTACTGCATATTCTCGAACTGCTCGACGAACTACGCGCTTCGGGAAAGATCAGGACAGAGAACCTCTCCGACGAGCGGATGACCTTCCACGATCCCTGCTCCATCGCGCGCAAGGGCGGCGTCATCGAGTCGCCGCGTCGGCTGATGGACATGGTCTCCACCAACTTCGTCGAGATGAAGGATCACGGCAAGTGGAACTGGTGCTGCGGTGGTGGCGGTGGCGTAAGCGCCAACACCGATGCGGAAGAGCTTCGGCTCAAGGCGTTCAGGCGCAAGAAAGAGCAGATCGCAGAGACCGGCGCCGAACTGCTGGTCACCGCCTGCGCCAACTGCCGACTGGTGATCGAAGAGGGGCTCGAGGAGTACAACGTCGAGATGCCTATGGAGGGACTTACCGAACTGGTTGCACAGCATCTGGTGGTGGACGAGAACGTGGAAGCCTGACTTCCTGGAAAATTTTTGGCTGACAGCCCGGTGGCCTGGGAGCCGGGCCAATGACCTGAAGCAAGGGTCAAAAAAGCGGAGAAACTGTAATGAGCGAACGCATTGTCGTTGACCCGATTACACGCATCGAAGGTCACCTGCGCATCGAAGCCCAGATGGATGGGAATAAAATCGGGCAGGCCTACTCTTCCGGCACCATGGTGCGCGGTATTGAGACGATTCTGAAGGGGCGCGATCCTCGTGATGCCTGGGCCTATGCCCAGCGGATCTGCGGCGTCTGCACGCTGGTGCATGGCATGGCTTCGATCCGTGCGGTTGAGGATGCGCTGAAGTACGAGATCCCCAGGAACGCCCAGTTGATCCGCAACCTTATGATCGGCGCGCAGTACATCCACGATCATGTCATGCATTTCTATCATCTGCATGCGCTGGACTGGGTCGATGTGGTTTCTGCTTTGCAGGCGGATCCCAAGGCAACTTCGGAGCTGGCGCAGTCGCTGAGCAACTGGCCGCTCTCTTCGCCCGGGTACTTCGCCGATACCAGGAAGAAACTGGCCAACTTCGTCGAGTCGGGGCAGTTGGGCATATTCGCCAACGGCTACTGGGGACATCCCGAGTATCGGCTGCCGCCCGAAGCCAACCTGATGGCGGTGGCGCACTATCTGGAGGCGCTGGCCTGGCAGCGAGACGTGGTCAAGCTGCATACCATCTTCGGCGGCAAGAATCCCCATCCGAACTTCCTGGTTGGTGGTGTCGCCTCACCGATCGATCTGAACTCTGATTCGGCGATCAACGCCAAACGGCTCTCCGAGGTGCAGAGCGTCATCACCAAGATGCGCAACTTTGTCGATCAGGTCTACCTGCCTGATACACTGGCGGTCGCCTCCTTCTATCCGGACTGGTTCAAGCGCGGCGAGGGATTGGGCAACTTCCTCTGTTACGGTGACCTGCCGTCAACCAGCATGCAGGATCCCTCCAGCTTCCTGTTTCCCGCAGGTGTCATCCTCAATCGCGATCTGAATCGCGTGCATGATATCGACGTTCACGACAAGGAGCAGATTCAGGAGTACGTGAGCCACTCCTGGTATCAATATGAAGCGGGCAAAAGCGCCGGGCTGCACCCTTATGAAGGCGAAACCAACCTCGACTATACCGGCCCTGAGCCGCCTTTCCAGCAGCTGAACGTCGAGGACCCATACTCCTGGATCAAGGCACCCAGGTGGCGCGACAAATCGGTCGAAGTGGGACCGCTGTCCCGTGTTCTGCTGATGTACGCCAAGGGACATGAACCAACCAGGGAGCTGGCCGGTTTCGCACTGAACAAGCTTGGTCAGCCGATCGAGGCGCTTTACTCGACACTGGGCCGGACCGCAGCACGAACGCTCGAATCCAAACTGCTCGCCGACAGTATGCAGGGCTGGTTCGACGATCTCATCGCCAATATCAAGGCGGGGGATACCAAGACCTTCAACGAGACCCTTTGGGAGCCGTCGAGCTGGCCAAGCAGATGCCAGGGCGCCGGTTTCACGGAGGCGCCACGTGGTGCATTGGGTCACTGGATCGTTATCGAAAACCGCAAGATTGCTAACTATCAGGCGATTGTTCCGTCGACCTGGAACGCTGGGCCGCGCGACTCGCTGGGCCAGGCTGGAGCCTATGAAGCGGCACTGCAGGACCGGCATACGCTGGAGGACAACGAGCAGCCCCTGGAGATTCTGCGCACTATCCACAGCTTTGATCCCTGTATTGCCTGTGCGGTCCATCTCTCCGATGAGGCTGGGGAGGAGCTGATCAGGATTCAGGTTACCGAATAGCCGTCCACGAGGGCCGGTTTCCACCTCCCTCCGACAAGCATTCCGCTACCACGCGCCCTCTCTATCGAGGGCGCGATCGGTTTAATTTTCTGTTCAGCTGTGCTTTGATTAGGCTCATATTACGGCGTGAACGCTAATCGGAGCTGAATAATTGGAGATACCAGGCGATAAGCAACTGATCTGTCTTACCGGAAGTGTCTGGTCCGGGAGTCGCAGCGCACCGCGCAAACTGTTCGTACGCGACGGATTTGTCAGACCCAACTGGTTCACCACCGAGCGTCCAATCCAGGACGCGGCATACGAACTCATCTCCGAAAGCGAGTTTCATCTGGCCAACGCCGAACACCGGGTGCTGGCCCATATCGAGTACGGGGGCAGTTTCGTCGGTATTTTCAAAGAGTCGCTGCTGACGGCGATAGGTCAGGCGAAACGCGGGGCATTGGTTGTCTGTCCACCCGAGATTGCCGCTCAGATCGCTGCGCAGGTAAAGCGAGTGTATGTGTTCTCGCTGAAGGAAAAGGCGATGACGCTCTCGCCCCATCTGCAATCGGTCGATGCCGAGGGCAAGCTGCACCGCGTCGATATCGATGTGTTGCAGCCGGGAGCCTGGAGCGATGCCTATAGGAGGATGGCCGAGACGGTCGGCATACCGGTACTGCCAATGCTCTATTAGGGTCTGTGTTCGAACCCGTGGTGCAGGCTAAAGCCCCAACTCTCTAAGCAGATCCTCATCAATATCGTCGGACGAGGTCTGCTTTTTCCCAGGTGCCTGGGATGGCTTTGCCGCTTGGTCGATAATCTCATCAGGATTGATATCACCCTGACTTTCGAACGCGTGCAGCTGGATGAACTCGGTCTTGTCGATGGCCAGTTCCAGATAGAAGATATTGTTCTGCGCGGTGCGAAAGGTGACGCGTCGCGCCTGGGGCCGGTCGAGGTTGGTGTTGACCGATATCACCACCTCCTTGTTGATCGTCAGCATTTTCGGCTGGTTCTGACTGATAGAGGTGAGCAGTTCCTTGGCGACGCGGCCGGTGAAGTCGCCGACGATTTGATTCATGAGCTCGCCCAGCACGTTGCCTACCTCGTCCGAAGTGTGCCGGGTTGCCAGCTCGCTCTTCGGCATACCCATGTTCATCATGTAGTTCTGGTATATCTCCAATGCCGCCTCGGCGGTGAAGTTGATCACCACCAGACCCGAAAACCCTCCGTCGAAGAGCACGAAGCAGCCGATATCCGGTTTCAGGCAGGTCTTGTTGATCTTTTGTACCATCGGCGAGTAGTTGATGCCGCTGGCGGTCGCCGAAGCGAGCACTTCCGAGAGGGAGCTGCAGAGCATCAGCAATATGCCATCGGTGGTGACGGTTTTCTCTTTGGGCATGGCATCGGTCCGCTTGTCAGACGTGGTTCGGAAGATCGCATCGCAGCAGTGAAACCTGTAGCGGATCGCCGCTGCATTGGAACAGATCCGATAGCGGCAGGCGATAGAGAAATCTGAAGTCCGGGCGGGCTTCGGCCCTGCCAGGGCCTGGCGAAAGGTCCTAGAGTCCGAACTCCTCTATCAGCTGACGCAGTCCAGGCTTGTAATTCAGCATCTCTTCCCGGGAAAGCCCGTCCAGTTCGTGGGGAAATACCAGCCAGTGGGATGTTTCGTGAATGTAGTAGTCCGGCACGATCTGCGTCTGATTGTTGCCGGGCTTGAACCAGGGAGTGGCGATGCGGATATCGCCGGGGGTATTGCGCCGCGCCTTGCGATGCAGCGAATCGATGATCGCCTTGACGCTGAGTCCGGAGTCGAAGACATCATCCACGATCAGCAGCGAATCATCCCAATTGACATTGTCGAGCAGATAGTTGAGCCCGTGCACCTGCACCTCCTTGTCACGTTTGCCTATGCCCGTGTACGAGGTCGTGCGAATGGCGATGTGATCGGTCTTTACGCCATGGCAGTCGAGAATCTCCTGCACGGCGACCCCGACGGGGGTGCCCCCACGCCAGACGCCGACAATGAAGTCGGGACGAAAACCGCTCCGGTAGATCTCCAGGCCCAGCCTAAACGAGTCGATCAGGAGATCCTGCGCGTTGATGAATATCTTTTCGTTCATGGCGAAATATCGGGTCGACGTGATTTTGTAATCGGCAGAGGAGGGCTCGGTTTCCGGCAACGTGGGTGGCGGCAGGTCGCCGCTAGCAAACTACCCCCTTTCGCTGCCGTGCGCAACCGCGGCGCGGAGATGTGGGCGTTGGCGTGTTCCGCCACCAGGCAAGGCGCGCGAACGGCGATCCTGAACAGCGGACAATGGGTGCTATGATAACGCGTTCGAACCCGGGCGCGGGCCTTCTGACGACAGCTGGGCATAGGGAGAATCCTTGAAGCGCTTGAACCGATATTCGATTCCGCTGGCAATACGTTGGTCGATAGCCATTTCGGCGCTGGTGACCGCCGCGATGGGACTGCTGGGTTGGTTTCTGATCGGTCAGCAGCAGAGCAGTTACAAGCTGCAGAGCGATCTGTTGGGTGAAGTGATCATTGACCAGTTCACGCGTGCCGCGAGCGAACCGCTGATGGCTGACGACCTGTTGTCGCTGCAGGTGCTGGTGAGCGGCCAGGAGCGAAACCCCCTGATCAAGGGAATGCAGGTACTCAACCACAGGGGCGAGGTGGTGGTGAGCGCCGGCGTTCAGCCGCTCGACGGAAACGCTCGCGACGAGGCAAGGCAGAGCCGGGTCACGGCAGGTGGAATCGTGGCGGAGAGCTGGATCAGCGCGGATGGGGGGGCGATCAGCTATCGTAAGCCGATCCTGTTCCAGGATACCCGGGTTGGTTTTGCCGAACTGGTGGTCGACCGGGAGCCGCTGGAGCGAGAGCTTGCACGGACTTTCAAGGCGCTGGTTTTCACCACCCTGGGGCTGATCCTGGTGGGCGTAATGCTCGCGGTTCCGCTCGCCTACCGCTTCAGTCGACCAATACGCCAACTGGTCGCTGTCGGCGAGGCGATGGATCGGGGTGACAGTTATCAGGCGCTGCCACCCGGACGTGGCGACGAGATCGGTCGGATCTACAATGCCTTTGGCCGAATGGCTGATGAGATTGTCGTCAAGCAGCAGTTGGAGAGCACGCTTTCGAGATACATCTCTCCCGAGTACGCGGCCAAAGTGATATCCGGTGAGGTGACCCCTGCATTCGGTGGTATACGCAGTGAGGGTAGCGTGCTGTTCTGTGACATCGTGGGTTTCACCGAGCTTTCCGAGCGGCTCGATCCCGAAGCGGTAGCGCTGCTGTTGAATGATTTCTTCCGCTACTTCGCCGCTGCTGGACACAGCTGTCAGGGGACCGTCGACAAGTTCATCGGCGACTGCATCATGATCGTTTTCGGCGTCCCGCAGCGCGATGAGCGCCACGCGTTCCATGCACTCACCTGTGCGGTGTTGATCCAGCTGGTGGCGGAGAGGATCAACCAGCAGCGGGTGGCGCAGAAGGTCGACCCCGTGCTCTTCAGGATCGGGATCAACAGCGGCGCGATGCTGGAGGGAAATCTTGGCAGCCATGAGAGAATGCAATACACGGTGGTCGGCGATACGGTCAACGTTGCGTCGCGAATCTGCGGCCTGGCCCAACCCGGTGCGGTGCTGTTGACGGAGGAATCGGCGCGGCAACCCGGCATGCGGGAGTTCGTGGAACCCGGCCGCGGTGGGCCCCTCAAAGTGAGGGGCAGAAGCACACCGGTGCAGCCCTATGAAGTCGACATCGGCCTGTTTCGCGGTGATACACAGATACAAGAGAGCCTGGACGCCATTTTTATCAAGCCATGAAGGTCGATATTACCCATTTCAAATGGTTGCCATTGCTTCTCGGGTTGCTCCAGGGGTGCAGTATGCTGCCGATCTCCACACAGCCATCGAAAGCGATCCTGGCCCAGCTCGACGCCGTCGAGTCGTCGGAGCAGTTGCAGCAGCAGGCGAAAGCGATACACGACCGGGGCGACTGGATAAATGCGCTGGCGCTGCTGGAGGCAGGCCGTGATCGCTTTCCCGGCGAGAGTGAAATCACACAGCAGATTCAGGCCTATCGCCTGGAATGGGATCAACAGAGTCTGATGCTGCAGAACCAGCTGCTGCTGATCGAACTACGTCGCCTGGTGGACTCACTGCCACTGCTGGAACAGTTGGCGGAGGGAGCACCCGGCAACCAGCTGCTGAAAACCAGAATTCTGATCTGGAGATCATATCTCGAGAGTAAAATCGCCGATTTGAATGTTTGTGTCAGACAGTTGGAACAGGTCAATCCCTGGCTCGCGCGGCGCTGTCTGCGCATGGCCCACCGGATCGAGCCCGATACGGCGAACGAAGAGATCCTGCAAGGGTTGAATCGGCGCATCCTGGCGATAGAGCAGAACGCAAAGCGCAGAGCAGCCGAGCGAACCCAACGAATCCGCGCCGGGCGGGTCGAGGAGTTGCTGGCAGCGGCCGAGGAGGAGCGTCAGCAGGGTGCGTTGGTGGAAGCCAAGGCCAAAGTGGATGAAGCGCTGCGGGAGGATCCGCACAACTTCGAGGCCCATAGCCAGCTGGTCGATCTGCAGCAGCGCTTGCAACAGCAGGCAGAAGTGCTGTCACGACTGGGCGATCGTCTCTACCGTTCGCAGCAGACCGGCGCCGCAGTCGCCGTGTGGGAGGCCGCGCTCAGACTGGATCCGGAGCGCAAGGCGGTTGAGGATCGAATTCAGCGCGCACGCACGGTGCTGCAGAAGCTGGATGCGATTCGTACAAGTACGGAAGCACCGCCCGGGCCGGCGATCCAGGCACCCGCGGAGTAGGTGTTCAGGCCCGTAGTGGCTTGCGCGACGATCCAATCAGGGGACGCGCACTCCCTCTACCGCAAGCATCTGTACCAGGCGAATCAGCGGCAGACCGATCAGCGCATTGGGGTCATCACCTTCGAGCCGTTCGAACAACGCTATCCCGAGCCCTTCCGATTTGAAGCTGCCGGCGCAGTTGTAGGGTTCCTCGACATTCAGATAGCGTTCGATCTCTCCGTTCGTCAGCGTGCGGAAATGGACCCGATAGGGTTCGCACAGCGTCTGTACTCTGCCGCTTGCGACGTTGAACAGCGAAAGTCCGGTATAGAAATCAACCGAGCGCCCCGAAGCCCGTTGCAGCTGTGCGATTGCGTTGTCGCGAGTTAGCGGTTTGCCGAGTATCCCACCGTCGATACAGGCGACCTGATCGGAACCGATGATCAGCGCTGCAGGGAAACGCGAGGCGACCGCCCGTGCCTTGGCCTGTGATAGTCTGCAAACCAGATCCTGGGCAGACTCGCCGGCCAGAGGAGATTCGTCAACCTGCGGGGCAGAGGTTGAGAAGGCAAGACCCAGTTTCTCGAGCAGCGCGGCGCGAAATGGCGAAGTGGAGGCGAGCACCAGCTTAGAAGAGGTTTGTTTCGAAGGCTGCATGTTGCCGGAGCCTGGCCCAGAGTTGCGCTGGATTCTAGCCAGGAAGCCGATCGCTAACAAGCGCGTGGGGTAAACTCATCGCTCGTGCAATGGGAGCCGAACTATAGATCTGGCAAATCGCGCTCATAGAAATTGGCTATAACCAAGCCAAATCATTGATTTGCGCAAATCCCTGTCAGCTTTAACCTTGACAGCGCGAGTGTCTATCAGTAGATAGTGATGCACCGTCCGGATCGGTTCGATGACGTTCCGGTAGCCACGCGAATTGAGCGTCATCCACAGGAGTAATCCATGCCGCTAACCGACCTTCTGCTGAAGGGCGTCGAACTGATGCTGATCGGCATGAGCAGCGTTTTCGTGTTTCTTGCCGTGCTGGTGGTGGCCCTGAAAGGGATGTCGCAGCTCGCCGAGCGCCTGCAGCCTGAGCTGCCTGCATCCGAAACCAGCTCCGGTCCTGCTCCCGGGGAAGAGCGTGAAGAGTTGATCGCGGTGATATCCGCGGCCATCAGTCGCTACAGAACGAGCAAACGATGAATTTACTGTCGCGACCCCGTTGACATGGGGCGCGATCAGGCAGTCGTTTACCTGCATAAACCCAATCAACAGACAGACCAGACAAACACATGAGCGATTCCAAACCCCTAGGTATTACAGATGTGGTGCTGCGCGATGCCCACCAGTCCCTGTTCGCCACCCGAATGCGCATCGACGACATGTTGCCTATCGCCTCGAAACTCGACCAGGTTGGCTTCTGGTCGCTGGAGACCTGGGGAGGGGCAACGTTCGACTCGTGTATACGTTTTCTCGGGGAGGATCCCTGGGAGCGGCTGCGGCGGTTGAAGGCGGCGATGCCCAATACGCCGATGCAGATGCTCTTTCGCGGTCAGAACATTCTCGGTTACCGGCACTACGCCGATGATGTGGTACGGGCATTCGTGGAGCGAGCCGCAGTCAACGGAATGGATGTGTTTCGCATCTTCGACGCCATGAATGACGTGCGCAATCTGGAGACCGCAGTCAAGGCCACGCTCGAGGTCGGGAAGCACGCGCAGGGCACACTCTCCTACACTGTCAGTCCGGTACACGACCTGCAGTATTGGCTGGATATGGCCAAGCGACTGGAGGAGATGGGGTGCCACTCCATCTGCATCAAGGACATGGCGGGTCTGTTGAAACCGTATACGGCCTTCGAGCTGGTCAGCCGTCTGAAAGAAGAGGTACGGCTGCCGCTGGCGCTTCATGCCCATGCGACTACCGGATTGAGCACCGCGACCATCGTCAAGGTGGCAGAGGCCGGCATCGACCGGGTCGATACCTCAATCTCCTCGATGAGTATGACCTACGGCCATTCGGCGACCGAATCGGTGGTCTCGATCCTTCAGGGAACCGGCAGGGACACCGGACTGAACCTTCAATTGCTGGAGGAGATCTCCGCCTATTTTCGTGAAGTGAGGAAGAAGTACGCCAAATTCGAAGGCGGTCTCAAGGGGGTCGACTCGCGCATTCTGGTGGCCCAGGTTCCCGGTGGTATGCTGACCAATATGGAGAACCAGCTGCGCGAGCAGGGCGCCAGCGACAAGCTCGACGCGGTACTGGAAGAGATTCCCCGGGTGCGCGAGGATCTGGGGCTGATTCCGCTGGTCACTCCGACCTCGCAGATCGTCGGCACACAGGCTGTGCTCAATGTACTGACAGGCGAGCGTTACAAGAGCATGGCGAAAGAGACAATCGGCATTCTCAAGGGCGAGTATGGCGCCTCGCCTGCACCGGTGGACAAGGCGTTGCAGGCCCATGTACTCAAGGACGGAGAGTCCCCGGTCACTTGCCGTCCGGCCGACCTGCTCAAGCCGGAGGTCGAGCAGTTGACGGCCGAGTTCCGCGGTCTGGTGCAGGAGAAGGGAATCAGGGTCGCTGCAGCCGAGATCGACGATGTGCTTACCTATGCGCTGTTTCCGCAGGTTGGCCTCAAGTTTCTGCAGAACCGCGACAATCCCGGCGTTTTCGAGCCGGCGCCGGGCAGCGAAACCAAGGCAGCGGAAGTGACCGCCCCAGCGCCGGCGAGCGTCGCCCCCGCGGGAACCGAGTCCTATACCGTTTCGGTCAACGGCAAGGCCTACGATGTCACCGTCTCGGCCGCAAGCCAGGTGGCCAGCGTGGCGCCGGTTGCAGCCGCGCCGGCGGCCGCCAGCGCCGGAGAGCCACTGCCCGCGCCGCTGGCGGGCAACATCTTCAAGATCAACGTCAAACCCGGCCAGGCAATTGCCGACGGTGAGGTGGTGATGATCATGGAAGCGATGAAGATGGAGACGGAGGTGCGCGCCACACACGCCGGTACGGTGCAGTCGATTCTGGTCAAAGAGGGCGAGGCGGTACAGGTTGGCGCTCCTCTCCTGATGCTGGGCTGAGCGGATGAACGGAACTGAGGCGCTGTGGCGATCGATGGGGATCGCCAACCTGGAGCTCGGCCAGTTTTTCATGATGCTGGTCGGCGGGTTGCTGATCTATCTGGCCATCCGCCGCAAGTTCGAACCCCTTTTGCTATTGCCGATCGGCTTCGGAGCGATACTCAGCAATATTCCCGTCGCCGGTATCGCCGGCCCGGACGGCTTGCTCGGTTACGTCTACCACGTCGGAGTGGAGACCGGCGTCTTTCCGTTGCTGATTTTCATGGGTGTGGGCGCGCTGACCGATTTCGGCGCACTGATCGCAATGCCGATGACGCTGTTTCTCGGCGCGGCGGCGCAGTTCGGCATCTTCGTGACGTTGATCGGTGCGCTGGCGCTCAACGGTATTCCGGGTTTCGACTTCTCTCTTGCCGATGCTTCTGCGATCGCCATTATCGGTGGCGCCGATGGCCCCACGGCGATCTTCCTCGCCTCGCGTCTGGCACCCGATCTGTTGGGGGCAATCGCGGTTTCCGCGTACTCCTATATGGCTCTGGTGCCGATCATTCAGCCGCCGATCATGAAGTTGCTGACGACCGAAAAGGAGCGCAGGGTGGTGATGTCGCAGCTGCGCCCGGTGAGCAAGCTCGAAAAGATACTCTTTCCGTTTACGGTGCTGATACTCTGCATTCTGTTCCTACCCTCCGCGGCGCCGCTGATCGGCATGTTGATGTTCGGCAACCTGCTGCGCGAGGCGGGCGTCGTGGCGCGTCTGAGTAATGCGGCGCAGAACGAGATCATCAACATCGTCACTATTTTTCTTGGATTGGCGGTTGGCTCGAAGCTCTCGGCTGAGAAGTTCCTCTCCCTGGACACACTCGGCATTCTGGCACTCGGTGCATTCGCTTTCTGCGTGGGTACCGCGGCCGGCGTGATCATGGGGAAAATCATGCACCGGGTCTCCGGTGGCAAGGTCAACCCGCTGATCGGGGCGGCCGGGGTCTCAGCGGTTCCGATGGCTGCGCGGGTCGTCAACAAGGTCGGGCTCGAGGCGGATCAACATAACTTTCTGCTGATGCACGCCATGGGACCGAATGTGGCGGGTGTCATTGGCTCAGCGGTCGCCGCGGGGGTGCTGCTGGCTGTCGTCGGCGGTTGAGCGATGTCGGATTCCGCACCCGAGCTTATCGCCACCGTGCCCGGCGCCGATCTCGCTCCTGCGCATGGGATCCACTCTCCTATTTTAGTTTTGACGAACTGCTGTAAGCCGTAATATCATTGTCTGCTTATGTCGGCTCGTTTACCTCATTCGGTGGATCCCTGGCGATTGGCCGGGCAGGGCGGGGTCATCTCGGGAGAAGTGCCACTCGATGCGTTGCAACGGGTTGCCGATCTGCTGTTGCAGCGGTCGGGCAACGTTGAGTTTGATTTCCGTTTCTCGAAAGATGACAACGGCCGGATATTGATCGATGGGCTGGTGCGGGCGGACTTGGTGATCCAGTGTCAACGCTGCCTTGAGGCGATGACGCTCGTTGTCGACGCCTCGCCGCAGTTGGCTGTCATAGAGACGGCGGCCGAAGCAGATCGGATACCGGAAGCCTGCGATCCGGTTTTCGCCGAAGCGGGAAGTCTCAGCATCGTCGACCTCATCGAGGACGAACTGCTGCTGGCGATCCCTCAGGTTCCGATGCACGCAGAGAGTGATTGTGAGGTTGATCTGGCCAGTATCAGTGACCCACCACCGGAGCAGTCGGAGAACGAGGCGAAAACTGAGAACCCGTTCGCGGCGCTGTCCGCCTTGCGGACAGAAAGAGAAAACTGATTTTTATAGATTTGGGAGCCTGGCATCATGGCCGTACAACAGAACCGAAAGTCCTCATCCAAACGCAACATGCGTCGTGCGCACGACGCCCTTTCCGCCAGCAAACTGGCGATAGATCCCACCTCCGGCGAGACGCACCTGCGTCATCACGTAACACCGGACGGTTTCTATCGTGGGCGCAAGGTGGTTGCAGGAAAAGACGAGTAATAGTCCGACTCGTGCCCCCCTACATGGACCGCAACACCGTAGAGATCCGTTTTGCTGATCTCCACGGTGTTCCTCTGTGCCGGATCGATAGCCGATGGCCGTGAGCGAGAGTGGCAGGACCAGAATTGCGCTGGACGCTTTTGGCGGCGATCACGGCGTTAGCGTGGTGGTGCCGGCCGCGCTGGAGTTCGTACGTGACTACCCGGATGTCGAAATCATCCTGGTGGGACAGCAGGATATTCTGGCCCAGCAGTTGGGCGCCAACCCACCGCGAAGACTACGCATTCATCATGCATCGCAGGTCGTGGGGATGGATGAGTTGCCCTCCAAAGCCCTGCGTGGCAAGAAAGACTCCTCGATGCGGGTGGCGATAGATCTGGTCAAGGCGGGTGAGGCCGATGCCTGCGTCAGTGCCGGCAATACCGGCGCACTGATGGCAACTGCCAGATTCGTGCTTAAGATGCTGCCGCGAGTGGACCGCCCGGCCATCATAACCGCCATTCCGTCGATTGAGGGTCGTACCTGGGTGCTCGACCTGGGTGCCAACGTCGACTGCACAAGTGAACACCTCTTCCAGTTCGCCGTAATGGGCAGCGAACTGGTGAGCGCGGTTGAGGATATTGACACCCTGCCTAAAATCGGGCTGCTCAATATCGGTGAAGAGGAGATCAAGGGAAACGAGCAGGTTAAAAACGCACACCTGCTGTTATCTCAAAGCACACTGAACTATATCGGCTATGTGGAGGGTGACGGAATCTTCCAGGGTGGCGCCGATGTGGTGGTGACCGACGGTTTCGTCGGTAATGTTGCGCTCAAGAGTTCGGAGGGCGTGGCAAAAATGATCGCTCATTTTCTACGTGCGGAGTTCAAGCAGAATCTACTGACCCGATTGGCTGGGATAATAGCGCTTCCGGTACTGCGCCGCTTCCGCAAGCGAGTGGATCCGCGCAGCTACAACGGAGCCAGTCTGCTCGGCCTGCGCGGCATCGTCATCAAGAGCCATGGTGGAGCCGATGCAATGGCGTTCGAGAACGCGATCAGGGTCGCCAGAAAGGCAGCGCGTAGCAATCTCCTGCAACGAATCGAGCGGGGGGTGGCGGTGCACCTGGGAGAGGGAAGCGAGACATGACCTACGCCAAGATTATCGGAACCGGAAGCTATCTGCCCGAACGGGTGATGACCAACCACGATCTCGAGAAGCTGGTGGATACTTCCGACCAGTGGATTCAAGAGCGCACTGGTATAAAACAGCGGCATATCGCCGCCGAGAACCAGACCACCTGTGATCTAGCCGAGCAGGCCGCACGGCGGGCGATGCAGGCCGCCGGCAAAGGACCGAAGGATATCGATCTGATCGTGCTGGCCACCACCACACCGGACCAGGTCTTTCCAAGCACCGCATGCCTGGTGCAGAGCCGGCTGGATATTCATGGCTGCGCCGCGTTCGATGTTCAGGCGGTCTGCACAGGTTTTATCTATGCACTGAGCGTTGCAGACAATTTCGTGCGCGCCGGCAGCGCGAAGTGCGCGCTGGTCATCGGCGCCGAGACCTTCTCCAGGATTCTGAACTGGGAGGATCGCGGTACCTGCGTTCTGTTCGGCGATGGCGCCGGAGCCGTGGTACTCGAAGCGAGCGAGGAACCGGGGATACTCTCGACCCATCTGCACGCGGATGGCGACTACGCCAAGTTGCTCGAGGTACCGGACGGGGTTTCGAAGGGATATGACAAGGTTCAGCAGGAGCGTGCCTACGTCGAGATGCGCGGCAACGAGGTATTCAAGATGGCCGTCAACACGCTGGGACGTATAGTCGACGAGACTTTGCAGCACAACGGTTTGCAGAAAGCCGATATCGACTGGTTAATCCCACACCAGGCAAACTTCCGCATCATTCGCGGTATTGCGCGAAAACTGCAGATGCCTATGGACCGTGTCGTTGTCACTGTGTCCGAGCACGGCAACACATCGGCCGCTTCGGTCCCATTGGCATTCGATGCCGCGGTTCGCGACGGCAGAATAAAGCAGGGCGAGATGCTGCTGATGGAGGCATTTGGCGGCGGTTTTACCTGGGGCTCGGCGCTGGTCAGGTATTGACCATCCGGGCCCCTGCATCAATCCACCACAGGAGTGACACATGCTTGAAGGTCAAATCGCGCTGGTGACCGGCGCCAGTCGCGGAATCGGCAGTGCCATCGCATTGAAACTGGGCAACCTGGGCGCGACGGTGATCGGTACCGCCACTTCAACGGCAGGCGCTGATGCGATCAGCGAACGGCTTGCGCAGGCCGGAGTGGGCGGTTGCGGCTTGGTACTGGAGGTCAATGATCAGCAATCGGTCGATAGCGCTCTCAATGAGATCGGCGAAAAATTCGGTGCCCCCACCATTCTCGTCAACAATGCCGGCATCACACGCGACAACCTGTTGATGCGCATGAAGGAGGATGAGTGGGACAGCATCATCGGAACCAATCTCACCTCGCTCTACCGCCTTTGCAAAGGGTGCCTGCGGGCGATGATGAAAGCGCGCAGCGGACGCATTATCAATATCGCGTCGGTAGTCGGATCGACCGGCAATCCCGGCCAGAGCAACTATTCCGCAGCCAAGGCCGGCATGCTCGGATTTACCAAATCACTGGCCCGTGAGGTCGGTTCGCGCGGTATCACCGTCAATGCAGTGGCACCCGGTTTCATCGACACCGACATGACCCGCGCGCTGCCCGAGGGGCAACGCGACGCACTGCTGGCGGGCATACCCTTGGGACGGCTGGGCACTGCGGAAGAGATTGCCGAGGCGGTCGCTTTCCTGGCGTCGCCCGGTGCGGCCTATATCAGCGGTGAGACGTTGCACGTCAACGGCGGCATGTATATGGCGTGACAGCCCCCTGAGACAGCCTTGTTCATATCTATAAGATGCTGAAATCGCATATGAATCAATTCATTTTCAGAGCCTGCTTCAAGCTTTCAACTTTGCAGGTTTATGAATACAATACCCCAGCGGTTGCCGTTGGGTGACATACCACAAGATCCAGAGGATTAACGATCATGAGCTCTATCGAAGAACGCGTAAAAAAAATTGTCATTGAACAGCTTGGTGTTACTGAAGACGAAGTCACCACGGAGGCTTCATTCGTCGACGATCTTGGCGCCGATTCGTTGGACACCGTAGAGCTGGTCATGGCTCTGGAAGAGGAGTTCGAAACCGAGATTCCGGACGAAGACGCCGAGAAGATCACAACCGTTGCGCAGGCTGTCGCGTACATCAACGCCCACAGCAGCTGATCATCCACCTTTGCTATCAGGCCGGGCGGATCAATCCGCCGGGCCCACACAATAACGCAGCTACCCAATCCACTCACGCAAGGTACTCTGTACATGTCTCGAAGAAGGGTTGTGATAACCGGGCTCGGCATGGTTGCGCCCGTCGGTCATACCGTTAAAGAGTCCTGGGAAAACATACTCGCCGGCAAGAGCGGTATCCGGCCGATCACCCATTTCGATGTCGAGCCGTTCAGCGTTCGTTTCGGCGGCCCGATCTACGATTTCGATATCACCCAGTACATCTCCAGCAAAGATGCCCGTAAAATGGACAAGTTCATCCATTACGGTATGGCTGCGGGTTGTCAGGCTATCGAAGAGAGCGGTTTCGAAATAAATGACGAGACCTCTCGCCGCATCGGCGTGGGAATCGGCTCCGGCATCGGTGGCATCACGGGCATCGAGAACAACTACCAGATCTACGCCGAGCGGGGACCAAAAAAGATCTCGCCCTTCTTCGTTCCTGCCAACATCGTGAATATGGTTGCCGGGGATCTGTCGATAAAATACGGGCTGAAGGGTCCCAACTACTCCATCGTCTCAGCCTGCAGCACCGGCACCCATGCGATCGGTGAAGCGGCTCGCCTGATTCGTCATGGATATATCGATATCATGGTCGCAGGCGGCGCCGAGATGGCTACCTCGCCGGTCGGTCTCGGAGGATTCGCTGCAGCGCGCGCACTCTCCACCCGCAATGACGATCCGCAGCGAGCCAGCCGCCCCTGGGATCGGGATCGCGACGGATTCGTGCTCAGCGACGGCGCCGGGGTCATGGTGCTGGAAGAGTACGAGCACGCCAGGGCACGCGGCGCCAAGATCTACGCAGAGATCGTCGGTATCGGCATGAATTCGGACGCCTACCATATGACTGCTCCGTCGCCGAGCGGCATAGGTGCCGCCGAGTGCATGCGTATGGCGCTTGACGATGCCGGAGTCAATCTCGATGAAGTCGACTACATCAACGCTCACGGCACCTCCACCCCTGCCGGAGATGTGGCCGAGACCATGGGTGTCAAGACTGCGTTCGGCGACCATGCCTACAAGCTGGCGGTCAGTTCAACCAAATCGATGACCGGCCACATGCTCGGCGCCGCGGGTGGAGCCGAGGCGGTATTTACAGCGCTTGCGGTGAATGATCAGGTGGCTCCCCCCACGATCAACCTGGAGAATCCGGATCCGGAGTGCGATCTGGACTATGTACCCAATACCGCACGCGAGATGAAGATCGATATCGCCATCTCCAATTCGTTCGGTTTCGGCGGTACCAACGGTACGCTGGTATTCAAACGCATGCGAGACTGAACCCCGGTTCGGTTCGGCAGCAGTCGCTGCGGCAGGAGCTTACGTAAAGGGCGGGATATACTCCCGCCTTTTGCGTGGAGAACATTTTGGCGTTGGTCAACGGCAATCCGGACAGTACGCTGGGAGTGGACGATCGCGGTCTGCTCTATGGTGACGGACTGTTCGAAACGCTGGCCGTGCGGCACGGCAGGCCCTGTCTGTGGCAGCGACATCTGGCGAGATTAAGGCATGGCGCGGAGCGTCTGAGGATACCCATGCCGGATCTGCGGCAGTTGCGGCACGAGGCCGAGCAGCTGGTCGGCCCTTGCCAGAGCGGCGTATTGAAGATCATCCTCACCCGAGGTGTCTCGGGGCGCGGTTATCGCCCACCGGACGATGCCCGACCGACACGCATTGTCACATTTGCTGACACGCCCCGCTATCACGCAGATATCATGACGCGCGGCGCACACCTGCGAATTTGTAAAACCCGTCTTGGGAGTAATCCGAGCCTCGCAGGTATGAAGACCCTCAACCGTCTTGAGCAGGTATTGGCACGCGACGAATGGTCTGATCCCGAGATCGACGAGGGTTTGATGTGCGACAGCGAGGGTAATCTGATCGAAGGCACCATGAGCAATCTGTTTCTGTTGCGCGGCGGAGTGCTGCTGACGCCGGACCTGAGCGCCTGCGGTGTAGCCGGGGTAATGCGGGGGGTGGTGCTGGATCTGGCGCCGCGCCTGGGTTTGTCGCCGCGGATCGAAAAAATTACACTGCAGGATCTCGCCTCTGCGGATGCGCTTTTCGTCACCAATTCTCTGATCGGACTCTGGCCGGTGAGTGTAGTAGATGGATTGAAGTTCGACTGCCGTGCGCTATCCGAATCGATGATCCGGATGGTCATGAAAGAGGGCTTTGAGGCATGAAGCTGAAGAGGCGGGACTGACTCGCGCGTAAGTGACCGGCAACAGTATATGATGCAGCGACTATTGGGTGTTCTCATTATTGTGACCAGCCTCGCCACCGGCTGGTTTATGATGGAGTTCGACAACTTCCGTGGTCAAGCGCTCAAACTGAGCGGAGAAGGGATCACCTATCAACTGGAGCCGGGTACCGGTGTGGCCACGCTGGCCCTTGACCTGCAACAGAGGGGGATTCTGGACAAACCGCTGCTGCTGCGGATCCTGGCGAGATGGAACGAGCAGGCGCACCTGATCAAGGCGGGTGAGTACTGGATTCCGGCCGGAACCACGCCGGAGGAACTGCTCGCTCTGCTGGTTTCGGGAAAGGTGACAACCCATGCGCTGACCCTGGTCGAAGGGTGGACCTTTCGCCAGATGATGGCAGCGGTAAACGCCAGCGATGCATTGACACACCTGCTTGAAGGCCTCAGCGACGAGGCTATCATGCAGCGTCTCGGGCATGCGGGAGAGCATCCTGAGGGGCGTTTTCTCTCCGATACCTATCACTTCCCGAGAGGCATGACGGATCTGCAGTTTCTGCAACGCGCCTATGACGCAATGACGCGAAAACTGGCGCAGAAGTGGGAGCAGCGGGAAGAGGGGTTACCGCTGATGACGCCTTACGAGGCACAGATTCTGGCCTCCATTGTCGAGAAGGAGACCGGGCTGGCGAGCGAACGGCCGACCATCGCCGGCGTCTTTATCCGTCGTCTGCGGCTGGGAATGAAGCTGCAGACCGATCCGACCATCATCTATGGCCTGGGTGATGCTTACGACGGCAACATCCGTCGCAGTGACCTGAAGAAGGATACCCCCTACAACACCTATCTGCACAAAGGGTTGACACCGACCCCCATCTGCATGCCGGGGGAGGCAGCGCTGGATGCGGTATTGCATCCGGCAGAGAGCAAAAGTCTCTACTTCGTTGCCAAGGGGGATGGCAGCCACTACTTCTCCAGCACGCTGAAAGAGCATAATCGTGCCGTCAGAAAGTATCAGCTGAAGAAGTGACAGAAGGCGATCAATGCGCGGAAAATTTGTAACCGTAGAGGGGATTGAGGGGGCGGGCAAGAGCAGCAACCTCGATTTCGTGCAACGGCTGCTGGAGCGGGCAGGCTTGCGGGTGGTGCGCACGCGTGAACCGGGCGGTACCGAATTGGGTGAATCGGTGCGCGACCTGCTGCTTGGACACAGACACGCCGGCATGGCGGACGATACCGAACTGTTGCTGATGTTTGGTGCCAGGGCGGAACATATCGCCCGGGTTATCGAGCCGGCCCTGGCTTCGGGCAGCTGGGTGCTGTGTGACCGCTTCACCGATGCCTCATACGCTTATCAGGGAGGCGGACGTGGTATTCCAGCGGCTCGCATCGCAGCACTGGAAGATTGGGTACAGGGGCCGCTGCGTCCCGATCTGACGCTGCTGCTCGACCTGCCGGTTGCCACCGGTCTGCAGCGGGCAGGGAAGCGCTCGACGCCGGATCGCTTCGAAAGCGAACAGCAGGCTTTTTTCGAACGGGTGCGTACACGCTATCTCGAGCTGGCAGCAGCGGCGCCCGCTCGGTTCCGTGTCATCGACGCCGCGTACCCGCTCGAGGCGGTACAGGCCCAGATTCAGCAAGCAGTCGGGGATTTTCTTGACGACCGAACGTAAAACGGAGCCGTTGCGGGAACTGCCGCGACTCTACCCCTGGCAACGACAGGCATGGGACCGGCTGCAACGTGCTTTCACCGGTGGCCGTCTGCCGCATGCGCTGCTGATCACCGGCGCTGGAGGGATTGGTAAGCGTCGATTCGCAGATGCGCTGGCGAACTCGCTGCTCTGCCGGTCACGCGACCAGGGAGGTCTGGCTTGCGGCCATTGTCGCGGTTGCGAGCTGCTGCTGGCGGGCAGCCACCCGGATCTGAAGTGGATCGAACCGGAGGAGCCGGGCAAAGCGATACGCATCGACAGCATCCGCGAATATGTTGCAGGAGGGGCGCTGACGGCTCAGGCGGGCGGCTATAAGATCGTGATCATCGATCCGGCGGAGCAGATGAACACAGCCGCCGCCAACAGCCTTCTGAAAACGCTCGAAGAGCCGGTAGATTGGACGCTCATCGTATTGATCAGCAGCCGAATCGACACGCTGCCGGCAACGATCAGAAGCCGCTGTCAGCAATTTCCACTGCCGCAGCCGGATCCCAAGCTCGCCGAACATTGGCTGCGAGAGCGGACGGAAAGCTCAGATCCCAGGCTTTTGCTGGCGCTGGCGGCCGGCGCGCCGTTGCGCGCGCTTGCGCTGGCCGAACCCGAACGGCTCGTACTGCGGGTAAAGTTACTGGAGCAGTTTGCCGCTATTGTCGATGGAAGCCAGGATCCCGTGGCAGTCGCGGCGGCCTGGTGCAAGCTGGATCCAGGCCAGCTTTTGAACTGGTACAGTGGTTGGTTGACCGACTGTCTGCGTCTGCGCTCCGACCCTGGATATCCTGATCTCTTCAACCCGGATCAGCGGGAGCGGTTGCAACTCATTGCGGACAAGATAGAATCAAAAAGATTATTTGGACTGCTGGACGGCGTCAATCGAGCGATTGGTGCACAGGAGTCACAGCTCAATGATCAGATGCTGCTGGAGAGCCTGCTGTTATCTCTCGACGGCGGCTCCGGAGTTTCGGGATAGCGGGATATGGCGGAAAGATTACCATCGGCGCGACAAGGCATACTTTCGCTGACGATCAAAGACAACAACGCGCTCTACGCGGCCTATATGCAGTTCGTCAAGAACGGCGGCCTGTTCATTCCGACGAACAAGAAATACCGGCTCGGCGACGAGGTCTTCATGCTGTTGACGCTGATGGACGAGAGCGAGCGCATTCCGGTCGCCGGCAAGATCATATGGATCACCCCCATCGGCGCCGAGGGCAACCGCGCCACCGGCATCGGTGTTCAGTTCAGTGAGCAGGACGAGGGTGCCGCGCGCAACAAGATCGAGACCTATCTCGCGGGTGCGCTGAAAGCCGAGCGGCCCACCCATACCATGTAAACCGTCCGCGAGAGCGAACACTTCCGGGTAGTTTTCGTTATGTTGGTTGATTCCCACTGCCATCTGGACCGGCTCGATCTGGCGCCGTTTGACGGCCGTTTCGAGAGGTTTATGCAGGTCACGGAGGAGGCCGGCGTGGCGCACATGCTCTGCGTCTCGATCGACCTCGAATCCTATCCAGCGATGCTTGCGTTGGTGGAGCCCTATCCGCAGATCTCGGTCTCGGTCGGGATCCATCCCAACGATCGTGACCGGCGCGAAGCGGAAGCTGGAGAACTGGAGCGTCTGGCGCAGCACCCGCGCAACGTCGCCATCGGTGAAACCGGGCTCGACTATTTTCGTAGCGAGGGCGACCTGGAGTGGCAGCGGAACCGGTTTCGATACCATATAACGGCCGCGCGCAACTGCGGAAAACCGCTGATCATCCATACCCGCGCGGCGCGTGAGGATACCATCGAGATCATGCGCGAAGAGCGTGCTGACGATGTGGGGGGGGTGATGCACTGCTTCACCGAGGATTGGGCGATGGCGAAGCAGGCGCTGGATCTGGGCTTCTACATCTCCTTTTCGGGTATCGTCACCTTCAACAGCGCTGCCGATCTGCGAGAAGTTGCCGCCAGGGTTCCCGCGGATCGATTGCTTGTCGAGACCGACGCCCCCTATCTGGCCCCGGTGCCTTACCGTGGAAAACCCAATCTGCCGCACTATGTGGGCAAGGTGGCTGAGTGTGTCGCGCAGCAGCGCGGAATCACCAGCGAGCAGCTGGCGGAGATCTCCGGCCGCAATTTCTTCGAACTCTTCGGCGCCGTCGGTCGAAACTAAGCGGGAATCTCCCGCGGTCGCGAGCGCTCATCCACCGCGACGAAGGTCAGCGACGCGCTGGCTACCTTGCTGACCGAGTCGGGATCGCGATCGCGCTCGGTAAAGACCTCCACCTTAATACGCACAGAGGTGCGACCCTTGCGTTCGACCTCCGCGTAACAGCTGACGAGGTCGCCCACCAGCACCGGTTTGATGAACTGGAAGTCGTGCACAGCCACAGTCGCGACCCGTCCCCGGGCCAGCTGTACCGCGAGGATACTCCCTGCAATATCGACCTGGGACATCAGCCAGCCGCCGAAGATATCGCCCGCCGGATTGGTATCAGCGGGCATCGCCAACACCCTTACCGCCAAAAGTCCGCTCTGGGGGTGGCCGGCTTCGCCTGGATTGTCCATTCTGATAGCTCCGAGTGAGTGGCAGGCGCGCTCGCCTGTTAGAAATTAATGTCGATAGTAAGTAAATATTTATTACTACTTGATTAATCTATATTTTATTAAATAGAAAGAAGTTTTTCGACTGCCCGGTCCAGGTCGGAGAGCGGCGTATAGAAGTGTGGCGAGAAGCGGACACCGCCTCCTCTGCTGGCGCATACCACCCCGGCGCTCATCAGCCTTCGGTAGACCGAATCCTGGGGTTCACCACCTTCCAGGCGAAAAGTTACGATCCCGGATCGTCGCCGCTGTTCGCAGGAAGATAATACCCGTATCCTCTGCGCGTGGCGCTCGAACAACTCCAGCAGGTAATCGCTTCTCTCCATGAGCGCTCCGTGAACCCTGTCGATTCCGATCTCCAGCAGCAGGCTCAGACTGGCATCCAGCGCGTGAATCCCCAACATGTTGGGAGAGCCGCACTCAAAACGGGTCGCGGTCGGCGATAAAGACCAGGAGGTGTCGTCGTAGTCGCCGGGACGCGCCACCATGCGCCAGCCGTGCTGGTGCAGCGTCAGCCGGTCGCGTGCCTCTTCGCGGGAGTAGAAAAGGGCGCAACCTTCAGGGCCAAGCATCCACTTGTGTCCGTCGGCCATGACGAAATCGGCCCGGTAATGCTGCACGTCGAACGGGATCGCACCCAGGCTCTGGATCGCATCGATACAGTAGAGAATCCCTCGCTGTCTGCAGTGGGCGCCGATTGGCTCCAGATCGGTGCGAAAACCGCTGGCATACTGCACCGAACTGACCGAGACAAGCCGCGTGCGTGCATCGCAGGCGGCGATCATGCGCTGCTCCGGGTGCTGATCCGCCTGCAGGTCTATCAGACGAACTTCGACGCCGCGAGGCTTCAAGGCCTCCCATACCAGCCGGTTGGAGGGGAACTCCTGGGCGAAGATTACGAGGTTGTCGCCCGGGCGCCAGTCGATGCCGTGGGCGACCACCGAGAGTGCTTCCGATGTGCTTTTGAGAATGGCGATATCCGCAGTTGACGGGGAATTGATCAGCTTGGCCATGCGCTTCCGGAGTGACGATTCGACCTCGAGCCAGCGTGGGTAGTGCGCCGCGCCATAGCGCACATTCTCGCGCGCAAATGCCTCCACCGCCCTTGCGGTTCTTGCCGGCCAGGGTGCAACGGCGGCATGGTTGAGATAGATGATATCTTCACTCAATGAGAATTCACTGTTCATCACAACTCCCGACAATATTCAGAAGAGGTCTTGAGTGTCGTGCATGCCTTCGTGGTTGATGTGCAGCTCGCTGACCTTGGTGTAGGCTAGCACAATGAAGATTCGCAAAGCTGCATCCAGCGTCGCACGCAGACTTGTTGCGCGAGAGTATCGCGCCGTGGTGCTGGTGGCCTGCATCGGTGTCTCTCTGTCGATCTCCGCGCTTTGGTTGATCCGCGATCAACTGCAGGCGCACAAGGCGCTCGAGTTCGAGTGGGTGTCCCACAACCGCATCCGCGCACTGAGCAACGGAATAGAGAATGGCCTGTTGGCAGTGACCAACCTGCGTGATTTTTTTGCCGCCACGGGCAGCAGGGATGATGACGAGTTCCACCTTTTCGCCGCTTCCCAATTGCGTACGCACAAGGCGCTGCACGCGTTGATCTGGATTCCGGTGGTGACGCCAACCAACGGTGTCGGAAACACAGCCACAGCCGACATTGCACAGGGCTACTTTCTCTCCGGCAGGCAGGGTACCGAAGATCCGGTGAAGCGGTTCGATCCGGCCGCGGCGAGTGGTCTGCCGGCGGGATTGGGCTCGGCAGCATCGTTACATGCACTGCTCGAGCACGCGCGCAGCCGTGGCCGCATGGCGGCCAGCGGTAGGATCGAATTCAAGGATGTAGCTCGTCGGGCAAGCTACGGATTCATGGCAGCCTTGCCGGTCTATACGAAGCGGAAGGGAGTCCAGCCGGAATTGCGAGGCTTCACGCTGGGCCTGTTCAGATTGGACGAGGTGATCAGCGCATCGATCGCGCTGCTCGAACCGCGCGGTGTCGATATCCTGTTGCTCGACGATAGTGCCGAAGAGAGCAACCGCTTTCTGCACTTCTATCAAAGTCGCCTGACGCAGGAATCGATTGATGACGCGGAGATCCTCGACTGGGAGCGGAGAGGCGGTGGCGGACTGCGGCAGAAAGTAGCGGTGGCCGATCGCAACTGGCTGATCATCTGCCACCAGACCGACCACTTTCGCAGTGCCGAGGCATTCAGCGAGACACCCTGGGTGGCACTGCTCACAGGCCTGCTGTTCACCATGTTGCTTGTGTTCTATCTCGACCGGCAGCGCAAGCATGCACGTCAGCGCCTGAAAATGGAACAGCAGTTGATCGAACGGGAAGAGCTGTTCCGGCAGATGACAGAGACGGTTGACGAAGCTTTCTGGGCCGCCGACGTCGACAAACGTGATCTGCTCTATCTAAGTCCGGCCTTCGCGCGAATCACCGGAGCGAAAAGCAAAGCGCGACCGAGCGGTATGCTAGAGGCAGTGCACCAAGCCGACAAGCCTCTGGTGGTCGAGGCGCTGGAGCGCATCCCCGCGGACAAAACAGATGTCGAGGTTATCTACCGTATCGAGCATGCCGACGGCGCCACCCGATGGCTCAGGACCCGGGGGTTTCCTGTGATGGGGGAGGACGACAAGGTGGTTCGCATCGTCGGCTTCTCGGAGGACATCACCGAACGCAAATTGGCTGACGAGGCTTTGCGCAAATCAGAGTCAAACCTGCGCGATCTGTTCCAACAGTCCCCGGACGTGATCATGACAGTCGACGCCAGGGGCAAGATACTGTTGATGAATCGCTCGATACCGGCGCTTCCGGCGGAGCGTGCGGTCGGGCACAATTCGCTGGCACTGATGCCCCGCGATTTCAGGAAGTGGTACCGACGGGCACTGGGGGAAGTGTTCAGGCAAGGGGTGACGCGAAGCTTCCAGAACACAACCGACGATGGCGTCTATTGGGAAGGGCGAATCGTGCCGATCCTCAGCGACGGCGGAGTCACGGCCGCGATGGTGATCGCTTCGGATGTCAGCGAAAAACGCAGTCTGGAACAGCAGACGCTGCGTAATGCACGGCTGGCGTCGATCGGCGTATTGGCGGCGGGTGTCGCGCATGAGATCAACAACCCGAATAACGCCATCCAGTTCAATGCCTCGATTGTCTCCCGGGTCTGGTCCGACGTGACACCTATTCTGACAGAGTATTTTGAAGAGCAGGGCGATTTCGCGCTGGGCGGGTTGCCCTTCTCAGAGGCAAAGGACGTATTGCCGCAACTGTTGTCCGATATCCACGGCAACTCCGAGCGCATCCGCCGCATCGTGGAAAACCTCAAACACATGGCGCGGCAGGATGCCGGTGAATATTCGCAGCGGGTCGATATCCGTCAGGTGCTGGAAACCTCGTTGATGATTCTGCACAATCAGGTGCAGAAACATACCGACAGCTGCACCGTTGATATTCCTGATGTATTGCCTGAAATCAGGGGCAATGGACAGCAGTTGGAGCAGGTCTTTATAAACCTGCTGCTGAATGCATTGCAGTCCCTCCCGGACCGCTCCCGCGGCGTGCAGATCAGTGTGCGCCACGACCCCGACAAGCAGATTGTGGAAATAGTGGTCGCGGATGAAGGTTGTGGCGTGAGCGAGCATGACCTGGGACGCCTCACCGAACCATTCTTCACCACCCGCACCGCGACCGGGGGCACCGGTCTGGGACTCTCGATCTCCAGATCGATCATGGAGAAGCACGGCGGCAGCCTCAGCTTCGAATCGAGAATAAACGAGGGAACACGGGCTACCATACGGTTGCCGTACGTTGGACAATTGAAGGAGTGACATGACACCGCAAAAATCGACATCGCTTCCGGTCATTCTGGTCGACGACGAACAGACCGTTCTGCTCAGCTCGCGCATGATTCTCGCCAGCGCCGGAATCAGAAATGTGCAGACGATCAATGACAGTCGCGAACTGCTGCCGCTGCTCGAAACGCAGGAGGCGGGTGTGGTGGTGCTCGACCTCTTCATGCCGTATCACCCGGGCACCAAACTGCTGCCGCAGATCGTGCAGGAGTACCCCGAACTGCCGGTGATCGTCATGACCGCGTCGCAGGAGGTTGAGTCGGCGGTGCACTGCATGAAGGAGGGGGCGTTCGACTATCTGGTCAAGCCGGTCGAGGAGAGTAGGTTTGTCTCCAGCGTTCAGCGTGCGCTGGAGTTGCGTGCGCTGCGCCAGCAGGTCGGCGCGCTGAAGCGTTACCTTATCACCGATCACCTGGAGCACGACGAGGCTTTCACTCCGATCATCACCGCCAGCCGGAAAATGCGCACTCTTTTCCAGTATATCGAGGCGATATCGGATTCGGGCGAGCCGGTGCTGATTTCCGGCGAGACGGGAACGGGGAAGGAGTTACTGGCCCATGCCGTACATCAGTTGAGCAACAGGAGCGGCCCTTTCGTCACGGTCAACGTCGCCGGGCTCGATGATGCGCTCTTTTCCGACACTCTGTTCGGCCACCGCAAAGGCGCTTTCTCAGGCGCCGACTCAAATCGTGAGGGGCTGGTGGCGCAGGCGCAAGGGGGTACGCTGTTCCTCGATGAGATCGGTGATCTGAAATCCGCGTCACAGGTAAAACTGCTGCGCCTGCTACAGGAGCAGGAGTACTACCCGTTGGGCTCGGATGTGGCGAAACTGAGCGACGTGCGGGTGGTCTGCGCCACCAATCGCGACCTCCAGGGTCAGATGACCAAAGAGAAGTTTCGCTCGGATCTCTATTTCAGGCTCTCCGTGCACCAGGTGGAGATTCCGCCGTTGAGACGGCGCAGCGGCGACATACCGCTGTTGCTGGCCCATTTCGTCGAAGAGGCCGCGACTGCGCTGCAACGCAAAGCGCCGGAGATCTCGGGGGAGGTGCTGACCCTGCTGGAGAATTACCACTTCCCTGGCAATGTACGTGAACTGAGAGCGATGCTGTTCGATGTGATGGCGAGCCATCCGACGGGAAGGGTGCTGTCGGTGAAGAGCTTCCGACGCCTTATAAAGGCCAGCAACAAATCTTTGCCGCTCGCGAAGGCAAAAAAGGCGGTGGTAAACGAAGGGCATTTCCCCACTCTGAAAGAGGCGGAACAGCTGCATATCGATGAGGCACTGCGACGGGCAGGTGGCAACCAGGGCACCGCGGCAACACTGCTGGGTATCTCCCGCCCGGCACTGAATCGGCGGCTTGCCAACCTGAAGAAAGCGGGCAAATGCTGATATTTCCATGAAGATTAACGGGTGTAACAAAATAAAATGTTACAGTAGCATTACAGACTAACTATAATACTGATTATTAATGGCAATAGATGATTTATATCGATTCTAATCGGGGGTGAGTTCCATTTTATTACACCCATAAAGGGGAGCCGCGGCTCGTGATTTTTCACCATCCTTCTGTATTACTTGAAATTACGTTACGGATTGGAATTGGTCCAAATATTGCTGGATTCTTTTGGATGGATGAGTTGCGAATCGAGGGGGAGAGCTCACACGATGAAGACAAATGAAGTGATTTCAGAACTAAATCTTTTACTGGATCAGGCAGCTAGCCGCCAGCATAAACGTCGCAAGCAGAGGGCGGGCATCGTCGATCAGTTCGAAACGCGTCGCTCGGCTCTGAGAAGTGCGTTGAAGAAAGCGTCGGACAAGCGTCGGCGCAAGAAATTGAAGAAGGATCTCAAAGCGGTCAAAGAGGGGCTGCGTCAGCTCTCGCAGAACTGACCCTCTATAAAGATTGACAGGCTGTCGGCAGTTCACGCAGACGGCAGGGTGGGCCGTTAAAACCACTTCAAAAATGCTGCAACATTACTTGTAAACTGCTTTTTTTGGACCATAGTTGCTCTAAATCTTGCATTCGCGAGCGCGATGTTCGGTTGCTTGCCGGTGCTGTCCCTTTTTTTATAACAAATACACGAGAATCTTGTCGTTATGATCAAGAAGATATTTCTGCCGACAATCCTGATAGTACTGGCCTATGGATTCTGGATCAGTCCGGATTTCAAGGAGATCTCAGCCGGCGTGGCGATTTTTCTCTTCGGCATGCTGTCGCTGGAGGAGGGGTTCAAGGCCTTCACCGGCGGCCTCCTGGAGCGCCTGCTTAGAAAAACCACCGACAAGCTCTGGAAGAGCCTGAGCTTCGGCGTCGTCTCCACCACACTGATGCAGTCCAGTTCGCTGGTTTCGGTGATTACCATCTCCTTCCTCGGCGCCGGCTTGATCACGCTGGCCGCGGGCATAGGTATCATCTTCGGTGCCAACCTGGGAACCACGACCGGCGCCTGGCTGATCGCCGGGTTCGGTATGAAGGTGAAGATTTCCGCCTATGCGATGCCGATGCTGGTTTTCGGCATCATCCTGGTGTTTCAGAAATCCAAAAGCCTGAACGGCATCGGCTATATCCTGGCAGGACTTGGCTTTCTGTTCCTCGGTATCCACCACATGAAGGAGGGTTTCGAAACCTTTCGCGACACCATCGACCTGACCGCCTTCGCCGTCGAAGGCTACGCCGGCGTGCTGATCTTCACAGCGCTGGGTGTCGCAGCCACGGTCATCATGCAGTCGAGCCACGCGACCCTGGTTATCATCATCACCGCGCTGGCGGCGGGACAGATCACCTACGAGAATGGGTTGGGTCTCGCAATCGGTGCCAATATCGGCACCACCATCACCGCCATTCTCGGCTCGATGAGTTCAAACGTGCAGGGCAAACGCCTGGCTGGCGCGCACCTGATCTTCAACGTAGTCACCGCTGTCATTGCCATTGCGCTTATCAATCAGCTGATCGCGGCGGTGGACAGTGTATCCGCCTGGGTCGGCATTGCAGCCGATGACTGGACGCTGAAGCTGGCGGTATTCCATACCCTCTTCAACACCATCGGCATCCTGGTGATGATGCCTTTCACCAACCAATTGGTGAATCTGCTGCTACGCATCATGCCGGAGAGGGTGCCGGAGATGGCAAAACCGATCTACATCAACGAAGCGGTCATGGAGCTTCCCGATACTGCCATCGAAGCGGTACGTAAAGAGACACTACGCCTTTATGACAACGCGTTCGCGATCATCGCCCACGGCCTAAACCTGCATCGCCACGACATCCTTTCGGAGAAGAGTCTGGAAGAGGTGGTGCAGAAGAAGAGCAAACAGATGCCGGTCGACATCGACGGCGAGTACAACAGTAACGTCAAAGGGCTCTACAGCGAGATCGTGAATTTCATCAGCCGCGTACAGGTCGGCATGACGCCGCAGCAGTCGGATGAACTGTTCCGGCTGCGGGCCGCGGGTCGTGACATCGTCGAGGCGATCAAAGACACCAAACACATGCACAAGAATATGTCGCAATATATCGTCTCCGACAATGACGATATCCGCGAGGAGTACAACAGTATTCGCCTCCATCTGGGTCAAGTATTGCGACGTATCGGCGAGGCGAGAACCGAAAGCGAAAGCGGCGACACCACCGCGGTGCTTTCACTCGACGCTATCAGGGTCGAAATGGAGGAGAACGACAGCACCGCCAACGGAATTCTCGAGGTGATGATCCGGGAAAACCGCATCACCGCGCAGATGGCGACATCGCTTATGAACGATACTGCATACGCATATGATGTAGCCAAGAATCTGGTACAGATGGGCGAGGTGCTCTTCGCCAGCGGCGACGCCGAAGCGCGTGAACTGGCGCGCGAACTGCAGCTGGATCAGGATGAGCTTGAGGCGGCTGCGGAATCTCAGGACGGCGAGGACGACGAGGAGTCGAACGAAGCAGTAGACGAACTCCCGGAGCGCGCCAAGGCCTGACGGGACGGGGCGCCCTGAAAGGGAAGCTGCCGTTTCGCTCGCCTGGACGCCCTGAGGTGATCACCCCAGCGTATTGACCGTGGGGTTGAATTCGACAGTGAGTGTTTTTATGCTCCGCAACGATCACAATCGTTGCGGAGCATATCCATGAGAGCTGTCACTGCCGTCCCACCGGTTATCCTTCTCCTTCTTCTGGCATCAGCCCAGTCGTTGGCGAAAACTCTGACCTGTCCGGATATCTCACAGGCCAGGCAGATTGCCGACTGCCCCACCGAGGCCGAAGTCCAGCGCATGTTTAAGGCGACCTGCGGTTTCGAACGCGATCCCAACACTGCACATCCGGAAAAGTGCGACAGTTACGCGGAGTTCAAGCGACAGAAGTTCAATGCACTCTGGGAGTCCGCCGATGGCGAATTCATGAGTTACGCCAGTTGTGCGCTGACAGCTGAGGAGATCAGAGCAACGGCGGTGAAAGGGGTTGCCGTTTCGCAGCAGAGCGGTCTCTATAAAGTTACCTGCAGCTACCAGGGCGGGACCGTCTTCACACTACGTACCCGAACTGTCTGCCGGATTCCCGGTGTCAAATCCTCTTTGGCCACCGTCCGCAAGCCATGCACGGACGGCAACGCCGACAGCTGCAGCGTTAGTTGTGAATGAGCGCTCAGGGCATACTCCAAAAGTAAAACCGGCTGATTCGGTCTCAACCTCCGATGCCGGTGTCTATGTTGCAGTTTTTCGTCTAAAGTTTAGTTTCAGTGCCGCGACTCGACCCCGCCCGTTGACGGGGGAACGAGTCACATCCAGCATCATTTCAAAATAAAAAAGCGTATACCCTATCCCGAGGAGGAACAGATGAAGAGAGCCACAAAAATGGCCATGTCGGCGTTGTTGCTTGCGAGCTTCACCGCCGGTGATATCTACGCTGCCACTGAATGGAACGTATCACTCTGGGGCAAACGGCGCGCTTTCACGGAGAATGTGGAGAAACTGGCCGAGCTTGTAGCGGCCAAGACCAATGGGGATTTCAAGCTCAATATCTCCTACGGCGGTCTGTCGAAAGCGCGCGAAAATCTCGACGGCATCTCGATCGGTGCCTTCGAAATGGCGCAGTTCTGCTCCTTCTACCACACGGCCAAGAATCCGACGATCACCGTGACCGAGCTGCCGTTTTCGCGCGACGTCTCGCTCGGCCATATCGCCGAGATCTATACCGAAGTGTTCAAGCACCCGATCGTTATCAATGATCTTGCCCGCTGGAACGCAACCCTGCTGATGCCGACGCCCATGCCGCAGTACAACATCGTCAGTAAAAGCGACCCCATCACCAAGCTGTCGGATTTCCAGGGTCTGCGGGTGCGCGGCCCGGGAGGGATCATGGGGGTGCTCGGCAAGTTGGGCGCGGTCAAAACCGGGGTGCCCTTCTCGGAGGTGCGCCAGTCGATGGACTCCGGGGTGATCGACGCCGCTTCCTTTGCTCCCCACGCGCACCTGGCGACCAACTCCTACAAGGTTGGGAAGTGGGCGACCACAAATCTGAATCTTGGCAGCGCCAACTGCCCTGTGGTGGTCAATACCGATGCGCTGCAGGCGCTCGCACCGGCGCACAGAGAGGCGCTGCTGGGATCGGTTGACGAAGCGCTGGCCTTCTACGTCAAAAACTACGAAGAGAACACCACAGCCAGGTATCAAGCGGCAATCGCGGAGGAGGGGCTGACCCTGGTCACCTTTACCCCGGAGCAGACCGCGGAGTTGAAAGCGCTTGCCGAGTCGGTGCGAAAAGAGTGGATCGAGAGTTACAGCAAAGAGTTCGATGCACAGCAGCTGTTCGATTTCACCGTCGGGTTGTTTGAGCAATAGCCGTCTCTGTCGACCGTGACCGGTTTTATCGCAACCGGTCATGGTAGGCGTGCATTGTCCTTGGTTGTTGTGGCGCTGGAAACGACCAACGGACAAGTCAGAGGTACATCATGTCTTCATCCGCAACCGTACTGGTGGACGACTCCAGGTTGAGTCGTATCGACAGACTCTTTTTCAGGCTCGAGTCGATTCTGAACCTGACGGGTGGGGTCGTCATCTTCCTGCTGGTTTTTCTTGCCACCGCCAACATTCTGGGGCGCTGGTTTTTCAATCTGCCAATCGACGGCTATGTCGATTGGGTCGAGCAGGCGATGGCATTCCTCGCGTTTCTTGGAATCGCCTACACCCAGCGTCTGGGGGGGCATATCCGCATGGACATGCTGGTCGGGCATCTGCACGGGAGAGCGCTCTGGTGGGTCGAGCTCATCTCGTCGACGTCGATGCTGCTGGTGACGCTGGTGCTGATTTACGGTTCCTACCTGCACTTCTGGCGCGCGTTCAGCATCGGCGACTCCTCGCTCGATATCCATTTGCCGACCTGGCCGGCAAAACTGGTGGTGCCCATCGCGCTGACGATACTTGCGCTGCGCATTCTGCTGCAGATCTGGGGCTACCTGCGGGCGATCGGGGAGGGGAGCATGGCGCCGATTGCGGTACCGCTGATTGAGAGCGCCGCGGAGGTGGCGGCCAAAGAGGCGGCGTCGGTGATCACGGATGACGGTTGCCGGGAGCGCAGCGCATGACTTTTTGGGAAACGCTGGGCAACATGGACTCCATAGCCATCGGGCTCTGGGTCACCTGCGCGATGCTGCTGTTCGTGGTCATCGGCGTGCGCGTCGCGTTCGCCGCGGCGCTGGCCGGGTTTATCGGCCTGCTGTGGATCTTCTCAGCCAAACTCGGATTCGAGAAGGGTTTCATGGTGGCGCTGAAAATGGCGGGCACCATCCCACACTCGAAAGTATCGACGCTCGCGCTTTCGCTGATACCGACATTCATCCTGATCGGTTTTCTCGCTTACCACGCCGGTCTGACACGCGCGCTGTTCGAGGCAGCCAAGCGCTGGCTCGGATGGCTCCCGGGCGGAATGGGGGTCGCGACGGTCTTCTCGACCGCCGGGTTCGCCGCTGTCTCCGGTGCTTCGGTCGCGACTTCGGCAGTTTTCGCGCGCATCGCGATTCCGGAGATGCTGAGTCTGGGTTACGACAAGCGTTTCGCCGCCGGCGTGGTCGCCGCCGGCGGAACGCTCGCTTCGCTGATTCCGCCGTCGGCGATTCTGGTCATCTACGCGATCATCGTCGAGCAGGATGTCGGCGCGCTGCTGATGGCAGGATTTCTGCCCGGCGCCGTATCTGCGGTCATCTATGGCGGCCTGGTCATTCTGCTGGCCAAGACCCGCAAGAACTTCGGGCCGCCGATCACAGGATTCAGCTGGAAGCAGCGCTTCGAGGCGCTGCCCGGTTCGCTGCCGATATTTTTTGTCGTCGGCATAATCGTCGTCTGCATCTACGGCGGCGTCGGTACGCCCACCGAGGCCGGCTCGCTGGGCGCATTCGTCATTCTTTGCATGGCGCTCTATCGGGGCATGCGTTGGCCTCAATTGAAGCAGTCACTGATGGAGACGGCGAAACTCTCGGTGATGATCTTCACCATCATTTGGGGGGTGCTGCTCTATGTTCGCTTTCTCGGATTCGCCGATCTTCCGGCCGCTTTCTCCGACTGGATCACAAGTCTCGACCAAAGCCCTATGCTGACGCTGTTGCTGATTCTCTGCGCCTACGCGGTACTGGGCATGTTCATGGACGCGATCGGCATGCTGCTGCTGACGTTGCCTGTGGTTTATCCGGCGGTAATCGCACTCAACGGCGGCGAAGGCGTCAGTGCTGCAGACTCCGCATTTGGCGTCTCCGGGGTGGGCTGTTCGATCTGGTTCGGCATCATTGTGGTCAAAATGGCGGAACTCTGTCTGATCACACCGCCGATCGGACTCAACTGTTTCGTCGTCGCCGGCGTGCGACCGGAGTGCACCGTGCAGGATGTATTCCGCGGGTGTACCCCCTTCTTCGTCGCAGATGTCGTTACCATCGCCACCCTCATCTCGTTGCCCGGTATCGTCCTCTGGCTTCCAGGACTGATGGGGTTCGCCTGACAGAATGCTGCCGGATCCGCTGTTCTATCTGGCTGCCATACCGGCGCTGTTGATCGTCGGTGTCTCAAAGGGGGGATTTGGCGGCGGGCTCGGAGTGCTGGGTCTCCCGATTTTGACGCTTGCGGTCGAGCCCGTACAGGCTGCCGCGGTGATGCTCCCGGTACTCTGCCTGATGGATCTGATTGGACTGCGGGCCTACTGGAATGGTTGGAACGGGCGACTGGTCGCACTTCTCGCCTCCGGCGCGATGTTGGGAATCTTGTTTGGCACGCTCAGCTACAGTTATCTGCACGCGTCATACATACGCCTGCTGGTGGGTTTGATCGCCGTTGGTTTCGCGCTCAACTACTGGACTGGAAAACGCGTTGCCAAAAGCAGACGGGCGGGCAGGGGAGCAGCTCTCCTCTGGGGAAGCGTGTCCGGTTTCACAAGCTTCGTCGCCCACGCCGGCGGGCCGCCGATCAACGTCTATCTGCTGCCGCTCAAGCTGGATAAAACGGTCTACCTGGCCACCTCCGTCGCCTTTTTCACGCTGATCAATTACGTCAAACTGATCCCCTACGTGATGCTCGGTGCGCTCGACGGCAGCAATCTGCTCATATCGTTCACGTTGTTGCCGCTGGCCGCGGCTGGCATGTGGCTAGGGTTGCGGTTGCACCATCGGGTCTCTGATGATCGCTTCTATCCAATCGCCTATCTGCTGCTGATGCTGACCGGTATCAAACTGCTGTACGACGGCATCTGCGGTGTTGTGACGTAGAATCTCTGGAGGTGTTTAACCGCTGGGGTGCTTTCGGTATGGTTGTCCTCAATGGTCCGTATTCGGAGAAAATATATGATCTACACACTGGGAGATGAGCGGGTCGAGTTGATCGGGGAGGGGCATTTCATCGCGCCGCAAGCGATCCTGATCGGCAGGGTGCGGGTACACGCCCGCGCGAGCGTGTGGTTCAATGCGGTGCTTCGCGGCGATAATGAACCGATCACCATCGGCGAGGAGAGCAATGTGCAGGACGGTTGCGTGCTGCACACGGATCCCGGATTTCCACTGACGCTGGGCAAGGGCGTTACCGTGGGTCATCTGGTCATGCTGCACGGTTGCGAGATCGGCGACAACTCACTCATAGGCATCAACGCGGTGGTGCTGAACGGCGCCCGAATCGGTAGAAATTGCATCATCGGTGCCAACGCGTTGGTGCGGGAAAATATGCAGATTCCGGACAATTCTCTGGTACTGGGCTCTCCCGGCAAAGTGGTGCGGGAGCTTGATGAGGAGAGTGCATCGCGACTGCGGAGATCTGCCGCCGGTTACGTCGAACGGTCGCAACGCTACCGTAGAGACCTGTCGCTCGAATCCTGATCGTACTCGAATCGATCATCGATGGGCGAGACACACTACATCGTCGATATCCTGATTCTTTTGTCCGGCGCCGTGCTGGCGGTGCCGCTGTTCCAGCGCCTCGGGCTGGGTGCGGTACTTGGATTTCTGGTCGCGGGCACTCTGGTTGGTCCCTGGGGGTTCGGCTTCATTATCGCCGTCGAGGAGATCCGCCACCTGGCCGAGTTCGGCGTGGTTTTTCTGCTCTTTGTCATCGGCATCGAACTCAAGCCCTCTCGCTTGTGGATCATGCGCCACAGCGTCTTCGGACTGGGTACCGCGCAGGTCGTTGTCAGCGGCACGTTGATCATGCTGCTGGCGCTCGCGCTGGGCTTCGAATTGCGCACCGCGCTGTTCGTCGGTTTCGGCCTGGCACTCTCGTCGACCGCGTTCGGACTGCAGATTCTCAGCGATAGCGGCGAGTTGGGAAGTGTCTACGGGCGTACCGCCTTTTCGATCCTGTTGCTGCAGGATCTGGCGATCGTGCCAATGATGGCGCTGATACCGCTGTTGGCGTCGCAAGAGTTGACGGTTACGCAAGATGTCGAACTGGCCGCCACGGAGTCGCTGCTGATTATCATAGGCGTATTCCTGCTGGGCAGATTGCTGCTGCGACCGCTGCTGCAGTTGGTAGCCGGCAGCCGGCGCAATCCCGAGATTTTCACCGCGACCGGGATTCTGCTGGTACTCGGAGCCGCCTGGCTGACCGACTGGGCCGGTCTGTCGATGGCACTTGGCGCTTTTCTCGGTGGCCTGCTGCTGGCTGACTCGCGTTATCGCCACCAGATCATGGCCGACATCCAGCCGTTTCGAGGTCTGTTGCTGGGGCTCTTCTTCATGAGCGTCGGCATGTCGATCAACTTCGGTCTGCTGGCCTCCCAGGGGTTGCTGGTCGTGGCGCTGGTAGTCGGATTGTTACTCGCCAAAGCCGGTGTGATCTGGATTCTGTGTCGCTTCACCGGCCGCTCCGCCGGCGATTCGGCACAGGTGGCGCTGCTTCTGTCGCAGGGAGGAGAGTTCGGTTTCATCCTCTTCGGTTTGGCCAATGTGGCGGGTGTCGTAGACGCGCAACTGTTCCAGCTGTTGCTGTTGATCATCGCCCTGAGCATGGCGGCGACGCCGTTGCTGGTAAGGCTGAGTCCATGGCTCATTAAACCGTCGATCACAAAGCCGGCTCGGAGGATCCCGGATGAGAAGCGGATCCCGCAATCGAGCAATCATGTCATCATAGCCGGATTCGGACGCTTCGGCAGGCAACTGGCCAACAATCTGAAACGGGCGAGAGTCCACTATCTGGCGATCGAGATAGATCCGACGAAAGTCGCCAGCGCACAGACGCTCGATTATCCCGTCTATTTCGGTGATGCGAGCCAGATCGAAGTCTTGCGCTCGGCCGGAGCGGACAGAGCGTCGCTGGTGGTATTTGCCATGGATCAGATGGAGCCTGTGGGGCAGGCAGTCGTTACCGCGCGCGAAGCCTTCCCCGAGTTGCAGATCTACGCACGCGCGTGGGATAACCGGATGGCGCGCAAGCTGCTGCTCAATGGTGCGACCTACGCCATCGCCGAAACCCGGGAGAGTTGCCAGCAGCTGACCCGCGACGTTCTGCAGGCGACCGGCCTCGAGGCCGCAGCAGTAACGCGGCTTCTGGATGCGGACCGTCAGCATACAGACGTTCATCGGCTGCAGAAACAGCAGAGAGAGGAGGGAGCGCACGGTTACAAAAACATACTGTTGGTTGTCACGGAGGCTTCGACAACGGCGGAAACTCTGGCTTATGCCGCGGCACTGGCGAGTACACAGCACGCCAGACTCACCGTTGCCGAATTGTTGGCGGAGCCAACCTCGGGGGATGAATCGGGCATCACCTCTCCGGATGAGTTGGAGGAGAGAATGTCCGGGCGCAGCATCGCCAGACTGGAGAGCATGGTCGAGCCCCTGCGTGAAACGCTGGAAATTCAGACCAAGGCGCTGATCGGCAGCGCGCACGAGCAGATTACTCAGGAGGTTGTCGTGCATGATGTAGACCTGGTGCTGAAGCCGGTTGCTTCCCAGCAGAGTGGCCGGTTGCAACGCCTGCTCGGGAATGAAGATATACGCCTGCTGAAACAGTGTCCGGTTCCGCTGCTGCTCATCCGTAATCCGCCTCCAATGCCACACCTGCATCGCAAGATCTGCGCCGGAATCTATCTGGATGAAACACCCGGTGGGCACCGCAATGATCGTCTGCCGATCAATCGAACCATTCTGGAGAGTGCAGCCTGGCTGGCGACTGCGCAATTTGCCGAATTGCACATCGTCCATGCCTGGGAGGCGTATGGCGAACAGGAGTTGCGCAGCGGTTTTTCGCCATTTCAGTTCGAAGCTGAAAACTATGTCGAGCTGGAACAGAAACGCAACAGCGAAGCGGTGGATCAGATGTTGGCGGAACTACGTGGCTCGCTCGCCAGCGACCTGCTGCCGATGTTCAATCCCATCTGCCACATCCAAAAGGGGGATCACGTGGAAGAGATAGTGCGAATGGCCGCCGATCTCGAAGCGGATCTCGTGGTCGTCGGCAACACGCCCCGTACCGGTCTGGCCGAGATGATCATGGAGAATACCTCCAGTACGATCGTCAAACAGCTCGATTGTTCGGTGTTGGTGGTGAAAACGCAGGATCTTTAGAAAGATCTCAGATATCGACCGCATTACCCATTAGTCGCTTTCCGCTCAGATCGGAGCTCTCTGGGTAGATAAGGGGCACAATGCCTTACCGGGTATTTTTCAATTCCATTTATAATTGCGTATAATATATACGTGGTTGACCGACAATTTGACGCAGATAATCTCTAAGTTCCTGGGTCTCCTATGGTTTCTCGTTTCGCCAGAAACGAAAGCCTGGCGCTTGGTTCCCCGAATATACCGCACGACCATTTGCCCGACTAATCAATTCTGGTTCTGATCTTTTCAGGCATCTGCTGGCAAGTCTCCGCCTGGTCATACATAGTTCGCAGATCTCTCTCCTTTCGCTGATACTCCGCCACCAGCTGCAGCAGGTAGGGTAGAGCATTGATATCCCCCGGCTTGAGCCCATGACGCCTGAACCCAGGCGGAAAGAGATATCCGTTATCGACCTGCCAACCATCCCAGCCTTGCCAGGGAAGATAACCGGCATGGACACGAATCACTTGAGCAGTCCACGCCGGGAAGCTGTCGACCCTCCGCCAGCGCTGCAAGGTTCGAACTGAAACGCCGAGAACGTCAGCAGCGCGAGACAACGAAAGCCCCGCTTCTTGCCTGCACTCATCGAACGATCGATAACTGATCTTTCGCATTCTCTATGCCGCCGGCAACGGCCTGCCCACAGGGCCCACAGCTTGGCCACCCTCCAACGTCACTGCGTGACGGGTGGCCGTCTGTGGACTTGTGGACAGCCCTTCAACCACGCCTAATGCTCTCAATCTGGAGCCATTCAGACACATCACCCCATGCGCGCCTTCTCGATATCTCAAACTTCACCAATCGCCATAACAATCGCCCCCTAACGACATGACCATTTCTGTACTCATGTGCAGCTCGGTCTGCTCTGTAAGCCGTTTCCAACAGACCAATACCCCTCAGTGCATCCGCAAAACCCTCACAAATGCGAACCCATGCCTCTTCCTGATTTCCTATGCTCCTCATTTCGTCATCCTCTTTCTGTGCAGCTTTCCCCTGCCGGGTCGATCTTCTCGAACAGCATCCAAGACCAATCCGCCGCCTTATCCACAAGCCGCCAGGGGGAGGGGAGCCAATCCCCTGTAACCCTCGAGACCCAACCACCACCAGGCGCCCGAACCGGGCGATCCTCGACAGTGAATTGCTCGCGGACCCATCCAGGGGCGAGCCACCAGGCCCGCTCAAAGCGAGATCGACGGGTAAGGCCTCCGCTATTGGTCAGCCGGGCCCCCTTGGGAAACTTGCCGCCGCTGGTTCCCTTGCTGGCGTACTTGGCGATATACCCGAGCGCATTGCGCGCCCATTCGATGCGCGTCCATCCATGACACCACCAGCCCCGCTTATCAGGCTTCGGAAGCGAGAGCCCACGGGGTAACCAGATCAAAAGGTGATAATGCGGCTTACCTGCCCGAGTGAGTTCCAGGACAGACACATAGCGAAGCGGGTGCCCCCGGCGCTCCATCCACACCCGCAGCGCCTTCACGCAGCGCGTAATCTGTTTGGCTTCCCAGTCGGCCTCCGGTCGATAGGTCAGCGTGAGCATGGCAATACGACCGATCCACCCAACCCGCTGCAGCTCCTCCTGCAACAATCTCGCGGAGGTCAGCACCGAGCGTTTCATCCGTTTCAATCGAGCTTCATGCCGATGGATACGCTTGCGCGTGTCACTTGTTTCAGTAGAGACAAGCCCAGGGCCAGGGGCGGGGCTGTCCTTCGCACCACGCACTGGCGTGGCGGTGCGAGATCCATCCCCACGCCCTGGCCCGGAAACATCACATCCAGAAACAACACGAGACGAACCAGCATCCGCACCGGCTTTGCAGCCTGCGGGATGCGGCTGACCCATCAATATATTTGATGAATTGACAGAGCTAGAAGGGTTCATCACTGGCGGCCCTCTGTCCTGGCGCCAGCGAGTGATATATATTCAACATTGCTGACAGATCCTTTCGTTATAGACGCGAACCGATCAGCCACGGGCCCGGAGAGCTGCTACTCTCGCGGGCCTTTTCATTCCTGCTTTACACAGGACTTTCAATTCAAACGCCCAACCTCCATTGGCTAGGCTGTACAGCCGTTTCGGGTTCCTTACGGGCTCTAACTCTCCAGATCCGGCACTGCTATACCGATTCTGGCCCTTTCCTTGGGTCCGCCCAGGGTTAGCATCCCTGGAATATGCTATTGCGCATAATATATATTATGTTAAATAATGTACTAAGACTGGCGCAGATGTGAATCTCAGCGTGCTCCACCACTCCGATGGCTCACTTCTGTCAACTCCGATGGTTATTCCGTTTTTCTAGGTTCAGCGGGAAATACGTTAAAGCGTGCGCTTCAATAGCGAGGGCACGTTGAGATAAATCTTATTGTACGGTGATGTGCTGTTTGGTCGGCCCCAGCGCGGGCACGCCGGGGCAAGCGGGATTTCATATATCCCTTAATCTGGCGTAGATGATGTCTTTCAATTCGGCGCGTTCGAATTTCATCTTTTCCAGATTTTCATCGGCGATTGGCTGCCCAAGCTCCTCGAGTAGACGAATCTGGTTGTCCAGAGAGTCGTGTCTGCCAACCTTGTCCGCAAACTCGGGGTCGGTTGCCACCAGTCTTTCAAGTCTCTCGTGAAACTCGGGAAATTCATGGTCGATGTCATGGTGCTCTGAAAGCATATCCCCTCTCCTGTTGCCCGGCTTTATCCGGGCTCGTGCTTTGTACCTGGCCGCGTGACAAGCGCGTAGCGGCGATTCGGATGGAATTTCGGGGCGAACCCGGACCGGGGTCCGCCCACTGCCTCTATATTCGCGTAAAACAGGCCCTTAACAACATGAGCCAGATCATTTCGCCTTACGCTCCTGCACCTCTTTGATGACCGCTTCAGCGACATTCTTGGGGCACTGAACGTAGTGCGAGAACTCCATCGAAAACTGCCCGCGACCCGAGGTCATGGTACGCAGATCGCCGATATAACCGAACATCTCGCTTAGCGGCGCGTTGGCCTTGACCCGTACGCCTGTGGGACCCGCCTCCTGCGATTTGATCATGCCACGACGACGGTTGAGGTCACCGATGACGTCGCCTACGTGATCGTCTGGCGTGAATACGTCGACTTTCATGATCGGTTCCATCAGCTGCGGTGCCGCTTTCGGAATCGACTGCCGATAGGCGGCTTTGGCTGCGATTTCGTAGGCCACCGCGGAGGAGTCGACAGGATGATAACTACCGTCGACCAGGGTTACCTTGACATCCAGTACCGGGAAACCGGCCAACACGCCTTCTGACATGCAGAACTTGAAACCCTTTTCGACTGCCGGCCAAAACTCGCGCGGCACGTTACCGCCGGTCACCACCGATTCGAAGACAAATCCGCTGTTGCTCTCGCCAGGCTCGACGATGTAGTCGATTCTCGCGAACTGGCCGGAACCGCCGGTCTGCTTCTTGTGCGTGTAGCTGTCTTCGACGCGGCCAGTGATGGTCTCGCGGTAGGCAACCTGGGGCTTGCCGACGCTGACTTCGACACCATGGGTCCGCTTGAGGATGTCGACCTTGATGTCGAGATGCAGCTCGCCCATGCCCTTGATGATGGTCTCGCCGCTCTCCTCGTCGGTCTCGACGCGGAACGAAGGATCCTCCTGGATCATCTTGTTCAGCGCTATGCCCATCTTTTCCGAACCACCCTTGTCCTTGGGCGCGATTGCGATCGAGATAACCGGATCCGGGAATACCATCGGCTCCAGCGTGGCAGGGTTTTTCGGGTCGCACAGCGTGTGACCGGTCTGCGTGTTCTTCAATCCGACCAGGGCGACGATGTCGCCGGCCTGCGCCTGGCTCAGCTCCTCGCGCGAATCGGCGTGCATCTCGACGATGCGGCCGATGCGCTCGGTCTTGCCAGTAAATGTATTGAGCACCGACATGCCCTTCTCGATCCGGCCTGAGTAGATGCGCGTAAAGGTGAGCGCGCCGAAGCGGTCGTCCATGATCTTGAAGGCCAGCGCACGCAGCGGAAGGTTGGGATCGACGATCGCTTTCTCGCCGGTCTCGTTGCCTTCGAGGTCGACTTCGGGCTGGGGTTCAACCTCGGTCGGGCTGGGCAGATAGTCGACGACGGCGTCGAGTACCGGCTGTACGCCTTTGTTCTTGAACGCGGAGCCGCAGTAGGTGGGGAAGAAGTCGAGTGCGATGGTGCCCTTGCGAATGCAGGCCTTGACGGTCTCCAGCGAGGGCTCCTCGCCCTCGAGATAGGCCTCCATCGCGTCATCGTCCTGTTCGACCGCGGTTTCGATCAGTTTTTCGCGCCACTCCTCGACCAGGTCGGCCATATCCTCCGGAACATCTCGGATTTCGTAGCTGGCAGGATCGCCGGAGTCGTCCCAGACCCAGGCTTTGCGGGTCAGCAGGTCTACCACGCCGGAGAACTCATCCTCTGTACCGATCGGCAGCACCATCACCAGCGGGTGTGCGCCGAGCACATCTTCGATCTGCTTCACCACGCGGTAGAAATCTGCGCCGAGACGATCGAGCTTGTTGATCAGGATCACGCGCGCGACTTCCGAATCGTTGGCGTAGCGCCAGTTGGTTTCCGATTGCGGTTCGACACCGCCGGAACCGCAGAAAACGCCGATGCCGCCGTCCAGGACTTTCAATGAACGATACACTTCGATGGTGAAGTCGACGTGGCCGGGAGTGTCGATGATGTTCAGGCGGTGACCGTTCCACTGGCACGAAGTGGCTGCGGACTGGATGGTGATGCCGCGCT
>JAGRGU010000057.1 GCA_020445335.1 Gammaproteobacteria bacterium | reverse complement strand
GCTTTCATGGTCAAGTGTAAATATTTCTGACATCAGAGGTCGGAATAACCATATTATCCGTGCAGTGGCTACCGATCTGCCAAAAGTTAGGATTCGCGTTCGCTCCGTTTCCACTCTGCTGGCCAACGAAATTGTACGATGCGCGACCGGCTCAGGTATAGCGCTGAAATCGCCCAGACGCGCGAACCTTGCTTTCCGGCGATATGTTCATTCAGCGGAGAGAACCTGATCGCGGTACCGGGCACCTGCACCATGCAAGGCCGGATTATCCGGAACCGGAGCCTCTACAGTGCCGGCGCGGATATCGCAACAACGTATAAAGTAGAATAGATGCCGGCCGGTAAAAAGGGTAGTCGGGATATGCGCGTCTCTCCGTTTGCTGTACAAACAATCGCAGAGCCCGCACTATTAATAAGTTTGTGGGTCGTATTTTTGCCGGTCGTCAGGATTGGCATACAGGCGATCTCCCGAACCGGCGGAGATCAGAATCAGGGGTTAAAGCATGAGAAAGCAGTTCTGGGTTGCCGTCACGGTGATCACGTTACTGGCGGTTGGGTGTGGCGGTAATCCCAGCGACCAGAAGTACCTTGAAAGTGCCATCGACCATTTCGAGCGCGGGGACCTCAGGACAGCGAGTATCGAGCTTAAGAACTCGTTGCAGCAGAATCCCGACAACCCCCGGGCCCGGTGGTATCTGGGCAGGCTGCATCTGCTGACCGGCAATCTGGCCGACGCGGAAAAGGAGCTGCTCAGAGCAAAAGAGCTGGGCGTTGTCGACGACTCGGTTCTGCCCGATCTGGCCAGCTCCTATCTTCGCGAGGAGCGGCTGGACAGGCTGCTACAGCTGGAGGTGGGCAAACTTTCGCCCCGCTCGGCGGTGCGGGTGCTCTCTACGCAGGCAACCGCCTATCTGCATCGCAAGGATTTCGAGCGGGCCGGGATTCTGATCGAGCGCGCTTTTGCCCTCGAGCCGAAGGGGGCGGAGTCGACGGTGGCGCAGGCGCGCCTGGCCTTCAGCCAGGGGAACCACGACAGATCCAGATCGATTCTCGAAGAACTGCTGCTGGCCAGACCCGACTATGCACCGGCGTGGACGCTGTTGGGCGACGTAGAGAACAGCATCGGTCGCCTGCCCGAAGCGGAGGCGGCCTATACCAAGGCGATCGAGAACGAAGTCAACGGTACCCCCGATCTGCTCAAGCGGTCACTGGTCAGGGTCAAGTTGGAGAAATACGAGCTGGCGCAGCAGGATATAGATCTGCTCAAGCGGCGGATCGGCAGTTATTACGAACTGGATTACGCCCAGGGGCTGCTCTTTTTCAAATTGAAGATGTATCAACAGGCGCAGGAAGCGCTGGAACTCTCTGTCCAGGCCAATCGTTATCATCTGCCCGCGCAGTTCCATCTGGGCGCCACCTATCTGCAGCTGGGAAATATCGACCGGGCGGCCGAGACGCTGAATCTGTTTCATCAGGCCCATCCACGGAGCGTCGTCGGCCGGCAGTTGCTGGCGGAGGTGGCGCGAGTGCGCGGCGATTATGCCGAGGTGCTTCGCCTGATGGGGCCGGTGGTCTGGTCGAGCACGGTCACCGCCCCCTCGCTGACGCTTTACGCGGACGCGCTGGCGAGAAGCGGGAAGTTCAAGGAGGCGGAGACATTCTACAAGCGGTTGGTGGAGCTCGAGCCTGACTCGCCCACGGCTCTCGCCAGGCTCGGTGAGATCCAGTTGCGCAGCGGGGCTGTCGAATCGGGCAAGGCGGCGCTTTCCAGGGCGATAGAGCTGAACCCTCAGGATCAGGCGCCTGTCCGGCTGCTGGTACGGAGGCATGTCCAGGACGGGGAGATGGAGAGGGCCCGGGGTCTGGCGGAGAAGAACCTGGCTGCGAACCCGGACTCGCCCGACGCCATCGTGCTGGCGGCGCAGGTCCTGCTGTTGTCCGGTGAGATGGAGCAAGGCAAGGAGTTGCTCGAGAAGGCGCGCGGGTTGCAGCCCGGGCATGTCGTCGCCAACCATGAGTTGGCGGGCCTCGCCATGAGCGCCGATGACAGGCAGGAGGCGTACAACAGGTACCAGGAGGTGTTGGCTCATAACGATGGACACCTTTCGACGCTGGTCAATCTGGCGAGGCTCAAACTGGGTGAAGGGGCTACGGAGGAGGCGGTCACGCTGCTCCAGTCCGCGATCAGCGCGCATCCGGATGCGGAGGAGCCGCGTGTGCTGTTGGCCCGGCAGCGTCTTGCCGAAGGTGATTTCGAATCGGTCGCGCTGGTTCTCGGAGAGAAGCTGTTGGCCGACTCCGGCTCGGCCGCGCCTTTGGAGCTGCTGTCGCGCAGTCAACTGGCCGGGCGGGAGTATGGTAACGCGCGTGCGACGTTGCGGCGTTTGGCTGCCTTGCGTCCGCAGTCCGCGGAGGTGGCGTATCTGCAGTCCCTCGTCGCCCTGGGGATGGGGAACGCTGCTGAGGAGCGGCGCGAGTTGGAGCGGGCGGTGGCTTTTGATCCCAAGCATCTGCACTCCCGCCTGCGACTGGCGAGGCTTGAGTTGCAGAACGGCGCGTTGGACGCCGCAGGTCGGCATCTCGCTGCGGTCGAATCGGTCACCACGGGGGAGCTGCCGAGAATGAGGGTGGAGGCGGAACTGAGTCAGGCCAGGGGGGAGCCGGAGCGGGCCTTGCAGCTCAGGCAGGAGATATTTTCCCGCAGTTCCCAGCGGCTGGACATGCACGCCCTTTCCCGTCAGTACTGGGTGATGGGGAGGCGAGGCGACTCGTTGGCGCTGTATGAGAAGTGGGTTGAAGAGAACCCGGAGGACCTCTCGGCGAAGCTGATGCTGGCGAGTGCCTACAGCCACGCCGACCGCGAGGAGGCGTCGAAATCCCTCTATCAGGAGGTCTTGGATAAGACGGGGGGCAACGCCATCGCCCTCAACAACCTGGCCTGGCAGTTGAAAGATAGAGATCTCGCGCAGGCGACGCTTTATGCCGAACGGGCGGCCTCCATTGCGCCTGAGTCTGCGGAGATAGCCGATACTCTGTCGACTCTGCTCTACGAATCAGGGGAGTACGAGAGAGCACTGCGATACAGCAGGCAGGCGTTGGAGCTGCGGCCTGGTCACGCGCCATTTATCTATCGTCTGGCGAAAGTGAATGCCGCGGTCGGGCGCAAGGCGGAGGCAGTCAGTACTCTCAAACAGCTCGTCAGCCGTAGCGAGTGGTTTGAGGGAAGAGAGGCGGCAGAGGCGTTGTTGGAGAAGCTGTCGAGGTAGGCGGAAATTCGCTGAAGCGCCACTACGCACTGTCAGGCTTTTTTACACTCTTTAAAGAGCTGCTAATGGCCGGAGCGAAGTAATTTCGCTCCGGCCTTTTTATTATCCCATTTAAACCAGCGACATAGCGCTCCGGCCACAATTCCGAGTGCCCTTCTTGGTACGAAATGTGCCTGCGCAATGTAGGCTGGGGAATTTATGTATTTCTCAGCGGTATTAGTTTGCGGTAACCGAGTTTTTTACCGGTCGATGCGCCAAAGCGGCGAATAGTGCCGGTTGCAGCTCAATGACCAATGAATAAACGCATATCAAAAGCCATAGAAACGATAATAAAGTCAGTTTCATTATTTGAGATCTATCGATTATGAGCCACATACGAAAAAGCATCCTGGGTAAGGTGCGTTATGCACTGGCGCTTGGCGCGCTCTGTTTCGGCATCGCTGCGCAAAGCGCGATTTCGATCGACACCTTCACGACCTCCGACTACATCAAGGATGTAACTGCCGGAGATGGCGCCTCCGAAAGCGGGGCCGCCGGCGGCGGGATTATCGGCGGTCAGCGCGATATTTCGGCGAACCTGATCATTGACGATTTCTCTGAGAACCCCGGTAATGGAATGGCTGTCGGTGTGGCGGGTGGCATCCTGTCGTTCGACACCGACGCACTCTCCAGCGGTGAGGGCATAGTGCAGTGGGACGGCACGCCCGGATTGACGCTCAATCCTACCGGACTTGGCGGTACCAACCTCTGGATCGAGGGTGACGCGTTTGTCTACGAGGTGATCTTTCTCGATCTCAGCCAGTTCACTATCAGGATCGAGGCGTATAGCAGTCCGACCCGTTATACGCGGGTCGAAGTTGTCAACACTGGCACCGGCCAGTATCTGATCCCGTTCGCGGATCTCGAGAACCCGGCGCTCTGCGGAACCAGCGGCGGACCGATCCTCTCGGTCGAGTGCGGCGCGGATGGTAACGTCGACTTCTCCAATCTCGGTGCGCTGCAGGCGGTGGTCAACGTCGATGGCGGAACGCCCGAGGTGGATCTGGCAATGGGCCCGATTTCGGTCATTCGGCTCAACGCAGCTCTTGGCGATACCGTTTGGGAAGACTGCAACGGCAATGGCATTCAGGACAGCGCCGACTGCGATGGTGATGGCTCGGATGAACCCGAGCCCGGCATTCCCGGCGTGACGGTGAATCTGCTCACGCCCGGAGGCGATGGCGTCTGCGGCAGCGGCGACGAGCAGGGCGCCTTTCCCGGCGCAACCATGGTTACCGGCGCAAACGGTTTTTATCAGTTCAACAATCTCACCCCCGGCGGATACTGCGTCGAGTTCGTAAAGCCGTCCGGCTATGAGTGCACGGTTGCAAATGCAGGGATCGACAATACCGTCGACAGCGATGTCATCGGCATGGGCGACGGCAGCTGCCAGACGGTCGATGCACAGAACCCGATCGATCTGACTGCCGGCGAGAACGACCCCACCTGGGACGCCGGTCTGATCCGTCCCGCCTCCCTGGGCGACCGGGTCTGGAACGACCTGACACCCAACAATGTTCAGGATGCCGGTGACACCGATTTCGAGGGTGCGGTGGTGACGCTGCTCGATTGCAGCGACAGCCCTGTTACCCAGGATCTGTTCGGCAATCCGATCTTGCCGATAACCACCGGGCCCGATGGCGCCTACGCCTTCGTCAACCTGGCGCCGGGCGGTTACAAGGTCCAGTTCATGCTGCCGAGCGGTTACACCTTCGTTACGCCGAAAGATGGCGGCGACGACGTGCTGGACAGCGATGCATTGGCCGACGGCAAGACCGCTTGCATCGCGCTTGCCTCGGGCGAAGACAACCCGAACGTAGATGCAGGTGTGTTCGAAGTCGGCGAAGCCCGGCTTGGCGATCTCGTTTGGGAGGACCTCAACGCTGACGGTATCCAGGATGACATCAACGGTACAGACGGCGAGCCCGGTATCGACGGTGTCGTTGTCGAACTCTGGAACTGCGTAAGCGGTGTTCCGACCACTAACAGCGGTCGGACTGAGACCACCAACGCCTCGGGTTACTACGCATTCGAAAACCTGACTTCGGGCGAGTATGCGGTCAGATTCCCCGTCGATGGAATGGCGGCGCTCGGCTGGGTCACCACGCTGCTGAACGAAGGCGCGAATGACGCGGTGGACAGTGATGCCGATGTCAGCTCCACGCCGGATGTCGGCTTCTCCAACTGCGTGACGCTGCCGGTTGGTGGTGAGAACCTCGACCTGGATGCGGGTTTCTACAGACCTGCGTCTATTGGCGACACCGTCTGGCTGGATACGACCGCCAACGATGTACAGGACTCCGGTGAACCCGGTGTAGAGGGCGTCCTGGTCACGCTGGAGGATTGCGCAGGCAATCCGGTGCTGGCCGATGTGGATGGCAACCCGATCGTTCCGGCGCTCACCAATGTCAACGGTTTTTACAGTTTCGACAACCTGATTCCCGGCGACTACGTGGTTCGTTTCGAATCACCGACCGGCTTCAGCTTCGTGATGCCGATGGCCGGCAGTGACGCCAGCATCGACAGCGACGCGGGTGCCGGTGGCGCCAGCCAGTGCACCACGCTGGATTCGGGTGAGAACGACCCGACCGTCGATGCGGGGCTGGTCGAGATCGCCGAGTCCAGGCTGGGCGATTTCGTCTGGCACGACCTCGATGCGGATGGTGTTCAGGATGCCGGCGAGACGGGCATTCCGAATATCCCGGTCGAGCTGTGGGCCTGTGAAGCAGGCGTGCCCTCGGTGCAGCTGCTGGTCGATGCGACCAACGCGGGTGGTTTCTATAACTTCACCGGTCTCACCGCAGGCAGTTACGCGGTACGCTTCGATACCACCGGTTGGATCGTGAGCCCGCAGAACCAGCCGGTCGACGAGGCCGACGATAGCGATGCGGACCCGGGTACCGGTTTCAGCGACTGTGTCACCCTGGGTGTTGCCGACGAGAATCTCGACGTCGATACCGGACTCTACCGTCTGGCGGAGTTGGGTAACTACGTATGGGAGGATCTCAACGCCAACGGTCTGCAGGACGACGGTGATACCGGTATCAATGGTGTCGAGGTCGCGTTGTTCAACTGTGGCGATGCGCCCACGGATCCGCCGCTGGCGACGCAGTTTACCGCCAACAACGGCAGTGCCGACGGCTACTACCTGTTCAGCGGACTGATGCCCGGCTGCTATCGCGTCGAGTTCACCGCTCCGGCCGGTTTCAGCGTGACGACCCGCCAGGTCGACGGCAACCCGGACAGCGGCGTCAACAGCGATGCGGCGGTCAGCGATGATGTGGAGCTGGAATCCGCTGAGAGCAATCTCACGATCGATGCCGGCTACACCAGAGACTGCACCGGCAGCATCGGCGACTATGTCTGGATCGATGCCGACCGTGACGGTGTCCAGGATGCGAGCGAGAGCGGTATCGCCAATGTCACGGTTATTCTGCGTGACGCAAGCGGCACTCTTATCACAACCGCCACGACCGACGGTAACGGCTTCTACAGCTTCACCGGCCTCTGCGCCGGCGACTACATCGTCGAGTACGATGCGGCGACGGTGCCTGCAGGTCTGGTGCCGACACTGACGGGTCAGGGCAGCATCAGTACGGACAGCAACCCCAGTCCGACCAATGTCAATCTGCCGACCGATAACAGCAGCGATGACACCATCGACTTCGGTTTCAACGAACCCTGCACCGGCACTATCGGTAACTTTGTCTGGAACGACAGTGATCGTGACGGCATCCAGGATGCGGGAGAGAGCGGCATCGCCGGGGTCACCGTGATCCTGCGTGATGCGAGCGGTGCTCTGCTCGCGACCGAAACCACCGACGGCAACGGCTTCTACAGCTTCACCGGTCTCTGCGCTGGCGACTACATCGTCGAGTACGATGTGGCGACGGTGCCGGCCGGAATGGTGCCGAGCCCGACCGAAGCCGGCGGTGATCCGACGGTCGACAGCAACCCCAGTCCGACCAGTGTCAACCTGCCGACCGATAACAGCAACGACGACACCATCGACTTCGGCTTCAACCAGCCCTGCGATGCGAGCGTTGGTGACTTTGTCTGGTTGGACAGCAACGAGAACGGTATCCAGGATGCGAATGAGCCCGGAATCGAAGGCGTTACGGTCAAATTGCTGGATGCCGGCGGCACGGAAATCGGCAGTACAACCACGGATGCCAATGGCTTCTACAGTTTTGGCGGCCTGTGTGCCGGTGATTACGCGATCCAGGTTGTAATTTCGGCCGGATATTCGGTCAGTCCTCAGGATCAGGGTGGCGACGACACGGTCGACAGCGACATCGACAGTAACGGCCGTACCGTTGTCTTCAGTCTCGCAGATGGTCAGGTGGATCTCAGCTGGGATGCGGGTTTGATACCTTCCTGTAAAGTCTGCGTAGGTGTTCGGCAGATGACCCTGAAGATCTCCGCAGCAGCCTACAACCGTGACCAGAACGAGACCGTGCGTGTCCGTGCGAACAGCGCCACCGGTCCGGTACTGTTCAGCGGCAAGGTTCCCACGGGCGGATCATTCAGCATAGATCCCCCACTGCTTGAGGGTGTGGCGGAGATCTACGTCACCGTGCAGGGCTACTACCACCCGCAGGAGACGGTAAAGGCGCATTTCCTCACAGACTGTGATCTGGCGGTCGGTGCTACAGACGGTAACAGCTACATCACATTCAAGGTTACCGAAGTGACACAGGACTTCGAGGTTGATCCAACCGGAGCGGCCTGTGCCGGTATGGTTTGCGGCCAAAAGTACGAAGCCGAGGATGGTCAGCTCTCTGGTCTGTTCCAGGTCTATCAGGGCAGCATCTTCAGTGGCGGTGCGTTCGTGAAGACGCCCAACAACGGCGTGTACAAGTCGTCGCTGGGTGAGGACTTCGCCGAGTACCGGCTGACATTGAGCGAGTCGCAGCTGGTGAAACTGCAGGTGGGTGTCCTGGGGCCGGATGGCAACAGTGACTCCTTCTGGGTCACTATCGATGGTCAGCCCGCTGGCGGTTATCTCTACGACACCGCGAGCAACGGCCTGCAGTCCGACTTCGTCAACGACCGTAATGGACGCGATGGCGGCGACCCGGTCATGGTCAGCCTGGCGGCGGGTGAGCATGTGATCCGCTTCTATCTGCGCGAGGACGGCACCAAGCTCGACTGGGTCGAGCCGGTCTGTGCGCCGGTGGCTAAGGATCCTGCCATCGACATCCGCAAGCAGGCCGAAGGTCCGGACAGCCGTACCTTCTCCGCGGGCGCAACCGTTCCGTTCGAGATCGTCGTGACCAACACTGGTGACGTCGAGCTCAGCGACGTCGTGGTCTCGGACCCGCTGGTTCCGGCCTGTGACAACGTGATCGGCGCGATGGCGGTTGGCCAGAGCGTCTCCTACACCTGTGAAACCGTGCTTGCTGCAGGGGGAGGCACCAAGACCTACCGCGACGAGTTCAACGAGCGTGATTACGACAATAATGACGGCTCGCATGACTTCAGCGGCAACTGGGTCGAAGACGACAAGCAGGACTGGTACAGCCAGAATCCGCTGAGCGGAAACGTTCTGGTCGGCTCCAACAACAAGCTCTGGCTCGACGACTATCCCGACACCGGGACCGATCCGAGTGCCAAGCGCAGTGCCGATCTGAGCGGTGCGACCAGCGCTACCTTGAGTTTTGACTGGGAGACGCACTCCGGTGTGGATTACAGCGACAAGGTGGTGGTCGAGATCTCCTCGGATGGCGGCGCGAGCTACACCGTACTGCATTCGTTCACCGGCTTCTCCGGTGCGCAGTCGGGTTCCAAGAGCTTCGATATCAGTGCCTATATCTCTGCCGAAACCACGGTCCGCTTCCGCGTCGCCAAGTACTACGGCGGCAGCAACGAGACCTTTAAGGTGGACAACCTGACCATCACCAGCGAGGGTCCGGGCAGCGCAGTCGGCTTCAATAATGAAGCCTGCGCAAGCGGAACCGGTGCGGGCCATAGTGTCAGCGATTGTGACACCTCGGAGGTTGTGGTGGGTGATACGCCGCCCACCGGTTGTGGAGAATGCGTCACCGGTATCAAGCAGATGACGCTGAAGATCGTATCGGGCTCGAGCAGCCGTCCTGCGGACGAACGCATCCGGGTGCGCGAGGGCGGACTTGGCGGTGCGGTTCTCTACGACAGCTACGATGACGGAAACCCGGATCCCACGATTCCGACAGGTGGCAGTTTCACCTTCGATATTCCGAACCCGGGCACTCCGATCGTCGTGACCGTACAGGGTGCCAACCACCCGAGCGAGTACGTCAAGGCCACATTTGCAACTGACTGCAGCGTAGATCTCGGTGACATGAACGGTAACAGCTATATCCAGTTCAAGATCACCGAGGCCGTCAGCGTCTCCAATCAGCCGATCTGTGAAAACGGTGGATCGGATGGACACTACGATGGCTATAAGCGGATCTACGTTTCACATAGCGGCAAGTGTCTGGATGTCTCTGGTGTCAGCCAAAACGACGGCGCCAACGTTCACCAGTGGGATTGCCATAGCGGCGACAACCAGCAGTGGGAGCTGATACCGCACAGCAGCGGCGCCTACCAGCTGCGGGCCAAGCATAGCGGCAAGTGTCTTGACGGCTACTGGGCCAATTCGCAGGGCGACAATCTGAAACAGTGGTCCTGCGCATCGTCCGGCACCAGTTGGATCAGCGATCAGCTGTTCAATCTGGACAAGAACAGTGATGGCTCGTATCGCATCACCCATAGTTCCGGCAAGTGCGTGGATGTTTACAACAGCAGCCAGGACAACGGTGGCAAGATCGGCCTCTGGAGCAGCCATTCCGGCAGCAACCAGCGCTGGGGTTGGAACTAGTGTTCCGATGCTGAGGGCGTGAGCAAGATGGGAGCCGTTTGGCTCCCATCTTTTTCGCTGCAATTCGGGTAATTGAGAAGAAGGGTCGCCAGTTCTATCGGGCGCTAACAGGAACCCTCGGGAATAGCCAACTCATTGATTTCAAGTGCCGAAAAAGGCTTATAGCCTTTTTATCGGATATATCTATAAAGTCGGAAGTGACACACTTGAGGTGGAGATTTTTTGAGTAATGGATCACAAAAAAACAGGTGGAACAGGGTTCCTGCAACCTTTGCCATACACTTTGTAATCGGCCTTCCGCTAACGTTCTGAGAAGTGTGATCTTCATTACTTTTTTTCTAACACGATTGAATTAGAGTCTGCTTTCGATTGGGTTTGGAGTTCTGTCGGCAACTCCAGTACTAGCCAGCCAGGCAGGCGCGACCGGGGGAACTGGAGATGGAAGCTGCAAGGTTTCAGACTGTACTTTGCGACACGGATGATTCTCGCAGCACTCATTTTCAGATTCGATATCAGGTCTATTGCCGTGAGATCGGCTTCGAGGACCCCGCCGCCTTCAAGGATGAGATGGAGCGGGACAAGCACGATAAGCACTCGGTGCATTTCGCGGCCAGGGATCCGCTGAACGGCCACTGGATTGCCGCCATGCGTTTGGTCAAAGCCGGCGTCAATAGGATGCCTTTGGAATCTCACTGCAATCTTGCACCGGTCTCCGAGTTGCTGGTTGAGAGAAGAGGCTATGTGGAGTTTTCGCGACTCTGCGTCCTCGAGAGCCATCGTCGGCACAACCGCGACCGAAGCCTCGGTTTGAAGGTGATCGACGGTCAGTCGGGTATCGTGTCGAAACGCATGCCCGATCCACGCTATCCCGAGATCATGCTGGGATTCATCAGGGCGACTTTCCACTGGGCACGGCAGGCCGGAGTGACGCACTGCTATTTTCTGATCAACAGCGCTTTGGCGCGTACGTTGAAAAGGCTCAATCTTGAATTGACCGCGGCAGGAGACACCATCGAGCACCGGGGATTGCGCACGCCGTATCTGGTCGATCTTGAGGAGTCGGAGCGTCGCATGAAACAGAAACTCTCGGTCTATAGAGAACTTGAGCGCAGGGGTGAGCCCTACGTCCATTTCTCGAGCCTGCAGGATATCGATGAGGAGAAGCGGTTCGGCTGATTCCCCTTTTTCAGCAGGAGAGGGTTAAGTGGCACCTGAACCCGAACGGAGCGATATCCTCACTCAACTGCATATCGACGCGGCGCGTAATTCAACCGACGACTTCAATCCGTTTCACGATCCCTACAAGTGGCAGAGAATCAGAGGTAACCCCTTCCCGGGCCCAATAGCGTTGGGCTTCCAGCTGGAGGCGCTGGCGGCGCACCGGCTGCATCTGTTTCGGCAACATAACGGCGAGCAGGCGTTGATTGAGTCACATGGACTCCGCTTCGCCAATTATCAGCTGAACTTCGTCGATATCCTCGCCCCAGGCGATTCGGTTCAGATCGAGGTACGTAAAACACGGAAGGATCTCGAGGCCGAGAACGGCATGCTCTCGAACCGACTGCTGGTTCGGAAAGGGAAGCGTCCCGTGGTCGTGGGTTATCAACGCGAGAGTCAGAAACCTCTGGCGCTGGGGGATGTCGAGCTACCCGATTTTGGCGACCTTTCCTCTCTGCAGGATCGCAGTTGGCTTATGGGCGATGCGATATTCATGAAACGCAAATACATGAATAACAGCAATGCCAAGAATTTCCTGGTCGGATCGATGGTCGATCAGCACTACTATTTCGATGAACTGGAAGACCGCGTCAGGTATCCGCTGATCTTTCCCGTTGCCCTGCTCTCCTGCGCGCTGCTGGAGAAGGCGCATACGGAGGGTTACGACTTTTATCAGGCGCCGATGGTCTACACTCACCATGATATTTCGATCGACCGGGTGCTGGTCGACCGACTCAGAAGCAACGACAGGTTGCATCTTCTGGTGCAGGGGCCCGAACCGATTACTGCGGAGGGGGGTTTGGGCAAGAGCCGGATACCCCAGGTAAGATATCGTTGCTACGGTCTTTTGGCCGATAACGAAACCCTTTTCCGTGCGCTGGTGAGTATGGCCCGACTCGAGGATGTGGTTGCCACACTACGGGTTTAGCCCCTCCTGGAAGCAGAAGAGAAAAAAGAGAAGGCCCCAACCGCTTCCTTGCGGCTGGGGCCTTCGGTTGTCGCCTGTCCGGCTCTAAAGGCGTCCGTCCCTGGTTTCACGTCCCTGTCGTGTTGTGCAATCCTTTGCATCCTTTTTACGGCGACAAAATAATCGTATTGTTCCTAGGAATTAAAGTCAACTCATTTTTTCTGCATCGCTGCGATTTTAACCCGCCACTCTGCCGGACCGCTCCTGTGCACGGATTCACCCCTGCTGTCGACGGCCACGGTGACCGGCATGTCCTCGATTTCGAACTCTCGGATCGCCTCCATGCCGAGATCCTCGAAGGCGACGATTCGTGCCGAACGGATCGCTTTGGAGACCAGGTAGGCCGCGCCGCCCACCGCCATCAGATAGACTGCACCGTGGTTCCTGATTGCCTCCAGTGCCACGGGACCGCGTTCGGCTTTGCCCACCATGCCGATCAGACCGGTCTGCGAAAGCATCATTTCGGTAAATTTGTCCATGCGCGTTGAAGTGGTTGGTCCCGCCGGACCGACCACTTCGTCCCTGACCGGATCGACCGGGCCGACGTAGTAGATGAAGCGGTCGTTGAAATCGACGCCGTCCGGCAGCGGCTCGCCTTTCTCGATCAGACTCTGGATGCGCTTGTGCGCTGCATCCCGCCCGGTGAGCAGTTTTCCCGATAGCAGTATCCGCTCACCGGGTTTCCACTGCGCGATATCCGCCTTGCTCAATCCGTCCAGATTGACGCGCCGCGCACCCTCTTCCGCTCCAAGTGCGATCGCGGGCCAATCCGACAGCGGGGGCGGGGTAAATCTGGCCGGGCCACTGCCGTCCAGTCTGAACTCCGCGTGCCGGGTGGCCGCGCAATTGGGGATGACCGCCACCGGGAGCGAAGCCGCGTGGGTAGGAAAATCCTTGATCTTCACGTCCAGAACCGTGGTCATACCGCCCAACCCCTGCGCGCCTATGCCCAGGGCGTTGATCTTCTCGTAGAGCTCCAGGCGCAGCTTCTCGGAAGTGGTCTCGGCACCCCTTGCCTTGAGTTCGTGTATGTCGATGTGCTCCATCAGCGCCTCCTTGGCCAGCAGCATCGCTTTCTCGCCCGAACCCCCTATACCGATACCGAGCATGCCCGGCGGGCACCAGCCGGCGCCCATCTGCGGCACGACCTCCAATATCCAGTCGACCAGACTGGAGGAGGGGTTGAGCACGGTGAATTTGGATTTGTTCTCGGAACCTCCGCCCTTCGCGGCGATTCGAACCTCAACCTCGTCACCGGGCACGATCCGGGTGTGAACCACCGCCGGAGTATTGTCCCGGGTGTTCTTTCGCGCGCCGGCTGGATCAGCAACCATTGAAGCCCGCAGTACGTTGTCCGGATGGCTGTAAGCCCGCCTGACCCCCTCGTTGACCATCTCTTCGATCCCCATTTCGGCCTCCCAGCGAACGTTCATGCCGACGTTCACGAAGGCGACCACCATGCCGGTGTCCTGACAGATGGGCCTATGTCCCTCGGCACACATTCGTGAGTTGACCAGGATCTGTGCGATGGCATCCTTTGCCGCCGGAGACGCTTCGCGCTCCCATGCCTCCGTCATCGACTTGATGAAATCGGCCGGGTGGTAATAGGAGATGAACTGGAGTGCGTCGGCGATACTCGCGATGAAATCTTCCTGGGTAATCGTTGTCATTGGGCATCTCCGTGAGAGAGTGGTTGATTCGAAGGATCGCGCTGCTGAACCGCCGGTGACCGTTCCGTACCAAGTTTAAACCGAATTCGGAAGGAAGCGCGCTTGGCTCGATCCAGGTGGACGCCCGGAGAGCCGGCCGCCGGGGCTGACGTAGTTGGGGCATATTTGTGGTTTTCGGCCATTTTGCAGAGTCGGCGCGAATTGGCGCCGTCGGCTTCGACCGGCTGTTGGCGGTGACCGCACAAGAGGCGCGCGTGACAGCAGCTCGCGCGCCTCTCTGTTATCAGACCTGCAACAGCAACCGGGAGGGATCTTCCAGTATGTTTTTGATGGTTACGAGGAACTGTACGGCCTCGCGTCCATCGATGATGCGATGATCGTAGGAGAGCGCCAGATACATCATCGGGCGAATGACGATTTCGCCATTTTCAACGATCGGCCGCTGCTGGATATTGTGCATGCCCAGAATAGCGCTCTGCGGCGGGTTCAGGATCGGCGTCGAGAGCATCGAACCGAAGACGCCGCCGTTGGAGATGGTGAAGGTACCGCCGGTGAGGTCTTCGTAGCTGAGCGAACCGTCATGCGCTTTCTTGCCGAAGTCCGCGACGGCTTTCTCCAGTTCGGCGAATCCCAGCTGATCGGCATCGCGAAGAATTGGCACCACCAGTCCGCGCGGCGAACCGACGGCAATGCCGATGTCGTAGTAGCCGTGATAGACGATGTCGCTGCCATCGACCGAGGCGTTTACCAGCGGGAAGGTCTTGAGCGCTTCGACGGCCGCCTTTATGAAAAAGGACATGAAGCCGAGTTTGACCTCATGATCCTTCTCGAATTTGGCCTTGTATCGGCTGCGCAGGTCGTTCACCGCCTGCAGGTTGACTTCGTTGAAGGTGGTCAGGATGGCGGCGTTGGCCTGTGCCTCGAGCAGGCGTTCGGCGATGCGCGCGCGCAGACGGGTCATCGGCACCCGCTGTTCCGGGCGCTCGCCGACGACACTGGTCTGGGTGATGTCGCTCTCCGGCGGCACCACTGCACTGAGCTCTTTCTCTTCAGCCGGATCGTTCTCCAGATTGTCGAGGTAGGCGATCACGTCTGATTTCAGAATACGGCCGTCTTTGCCGGTGCCGCTGATCTTGCGTGGGTCGAGGTTCATCTCCTTGACCAGGCGTCTCACGGCGGGCGTCAGCACCGGTCCATCGCTCTCGGTCGCGGTTGCCGATGGTGCTTCCGTGGCCGCAGCAGGTGCGGGTGAGGGTTTCTCCGTTTTTGCAGCGGGCGCGCTTTTGGCGGCCGGAGCAGCCTTGCCGGCCTCGATCACGCAGAGAAGATCGCCCGCCTGTACCGTATCCCCCTCGGCGGCATTGACCGGCCCAAGTATGCCATCGACCGTCGAGGGAACCTCCAGAACCACCTTATCGGTCTCCAGATCTACCAGATTCTCGTCGCGTTGGACGGGATCGCCGGGTTTCTTGTGCCAGGAGAGCACCGTTGCATCGGCGACGGATTCCGGCAGGGCCGGGACATTGACGTTTGTACTCATTCTTCGATGGTCCTTCGATTCATTGATGGATTGATACGGCAGGTGAGGGCTTCGTCGATCAGGGTCTCCTGCTGCTTGACGTGAACCGGGTAGTAACCGACCGCGGGCGCCGCCGCGGCGGGGCGTCCGACGTAGAACAGCTCGCGACCTTTCTGATATTGCGTGTGGAAGCGGTGCTTAATCTGATCCCAGGCACCCTGGTTCTGCGGCTCCTCCTGACACCAGATCAGATGTTTGACATGGGTGTACTGATCGATGGCAAGATCGAACTGCTCGCGAGGAAAGGGGTAGAGTTGCTCGATGCGGATGATCGCAACGTTGCGCAACCCCCTGGCGCGTCTTGCCTCGAGCAGTTCATAGTAGACCTTGCCGGAGCAGACGACGATATGTTCGACCTCGCTTGGATCCAACTCGTCGATCTCGCCGATTACCGGCTGGAATCTCCCCTCGGTGAATTCGTCCAGAGAGGAGACTGCCAGGCGGTGGCGCAACAGGCTCTTCGGCGTCATCACCACCAGCGGCTTGCGCATCGGTCGGACCATCTGCCGGCGCAGCATATGGAAGACCTGGGCCGGTGTCGTCGGCATGCAGACCTGAATATTGTGTTCGGCGCAGAGCTGCAGGTAACGCTCCAGTCGCGCCGATGAGTGCTCCGCGCCCTGTCCCTCGTAACCATGCGGCAGAAACATCGCCAGGCTGCAGTATAGTCCCCACTTGGCGCCACCGGCGCTGATGAACTGGTCGATAACCACTTGCGCGCCGTTGGCGAAATCGCCGAACTGCGCCTCCCAGATCACCAGCGAATTGGGGTCGGCTGTCGAATAACCGTACTCGAATCCGAGTACCGCCTCTTCCGACAGCAGCGAGTCGATGACGACGAAGTTGGCCTGTTTGTCGGAGATATGCTGCAGCGGAATATGCTGTGCGTTTTCCAGCTGGTTGTGCAGCACCGCGTGGCGATGGAAGAAGGTGCCACGGCCGCAATCCTGCCCCGACAGCCGCACCGGGTAGCCTTCGGAGACCAGCGACGCGTAGGCAAGCGTCTCACCGAATCCCCAGTCGACCAGCTGATCGCCGCTCGCCATTTTGCGCCGCTCCGCGAGGATCTTGCTGATACGCGCATGCGTTTCGAAGTTCTCCGGCAACTCCAGCAGTTTGTTGGCCAGCGCCAGCAGCCGCTCCTCGGGTACACGGGTATCCGCTTCGTGTTCCCAGTGAATGTTCTCGAAGTCCTTGAAACTGGTGTGGTAAGGGTACTGCAGATCCACCAGCGTCGGCCGTGCCACAACCGAGCCCTGCTCCAGTGACGAGCGATAGTTTTCGACCATCGCATTGGCCACCTTGGGCGTGATGATGCCTTTGGCGATCAGCCGGTCCGCGTAGTGACTGCGGGTGGTCGGCATGCGGCGGATCTTCTGGTACATCTGCGGTTGGGTGACCGCCGGTTCGTCCGCTTCGTTGTGGCCGTGGCGGCGATAGCAGACCAGGTCGATGATCACGTCCTTGTTGAAACGCATGCGGTAGTCGAATGCCAGACGGGTGACGAAGATTACCGCCTCCGGATCGTCGCCGTTGACGTGGAAAATCGGCGCCTGAACCATTTTTCCAACATCGGTGCAGTAAAGCGTCGAACGGGTATCCATCGGATTCGAGGTGGTGAATCCGATCTGGTTGTTGATGACGATATGAATTGTGCCGCCGGTGGAATAGCCCCGCGCCTGCGACATCTGCAGCGTCTCCATCACGACGCCCTGACCGGAGAAGGCGGAGTCGCCGTGTACCAGGATGGGGAGTACCTCGTCACCGGTGCGATCCTTACGCCGCTGCTGACGGGCGCGCACCGAACCTTCGATAACCGGATTGATGATCTCCAGGTGCGAGGGGTTGAAGCCGAGCACGACGTGGGTGAAACCGCCGGGGGTTTCGATATCGGTGGAGAAGCCCATGTGGTACTTCACGTCGCCGGAGCTCTTGAAACGATCCGGTGTCTTCTTGCCCTCGAATTCGTCGAACAGCTCCGAAGGGGGTTTACCGAGAATGTTGGTGAGCAGATTCAGCCGGCCGCGATGCGCCATTCCGATCACGGCCTCACGCACGCCATTGGCGCCGGCGCGCTGCAGCAGTTCATCCATCATCGGAATGAAGGAGTCGCCGCCCTCCAGCGAGAAGCGTTTCTGGCCGACATAACGGGTGTGCAGGTACTTCTCCAGTCCCTCCGCCGCGGTCAGCAGCGTCAGCAACCAGCGGCGGTCGCTCTTGGAGAGCCCCGGCTTGACCCGGTAGCCCTCGACCCGCTTCTGGATCCAGCGCTTCTCGCGGGTGTCGGTGATGTGCATGTACTCGCTACCGACGCTGCCGCCGTAGACCTCCTTTATCAGGGAGATGATCTCGCGCAGCGGCATGCGATCCGGCGCGAAAAGCGAGCCGGTGTTGAACACGGTATCCATGTCCGCCTTGTTGAGGCGGTGGAACTCGGGATCGAGATCCGGAACGTTCTCGGCATCGCGCAGATTGAGCGGATCCAGCGACGCGTGCTGATGCCCTCGAACGCGCCAGGCGTTGATCAGGCGCAGGACCGACGCCTGCTTGGCTGCTGCGGCCGGCGCCATGCGTTCGGCGAACTGCCTCGGTGAGGGGCGGTTTTCACGGGCCAGACGGGCGAAGTTGTTGATGACCGGCCCGTGCGCGATGTCGGGCGCTTCGTTGGCGGAGGGCTGCAGCAGGAGCTCGAAACGCTGCCGCCAGGCCGGATCGACGCTGGCTGGATCAAGCAGATATCGTTCGTAGATATCCTCGATGAAGGCGGCATTCCCACCCGATAACGCAGAGGTTTTTCGTAGCAGATCGAGAATAGCACTCATTATTTTGGGATATTCGGCTTGATTTGAAGAAGGGGGTTATTAACAGAACTGATGTTAGCATAGAGGGAGTGTTTTTAAAGGATTTTTTGTGGATTAGTACGATTGTCCATATTTGTTTCCGTTTTTGCTGGTTTTCGTGTAAAAACATTGTAATCAATGGGTTTAGATCCATTCGAATCTTTTCCGCTGCCGCGGGAATCAGGATCACCAGGCGCCTTCTGGCGGGAGTTTGACGATTGTCCGATAAGATAAGAGAGTTGCCGGCGGTGACGCTCTCCGAGCTCGAGGCGGATGTCGCCTATTTCGACGCTCGTCTCTCGCTGTTTCGAGAGCGCCCCGAGAGCAGCTACCAACTGGCGCAGGTCAAAGCCTACCGCACGCTCGGCAGCCTGCTGTCGAGCCGTCTTGCCACTCTCGGCGGCGGCGAGCCGGATGCGTCCGAGGCCGGTTTGGGGCGTATCGAAGTGGAGGAGATTCTCTGCAACGGTCTCGATGGGAGTAGCGCGAAGCCGGGCTGAGGATACACTCGGCTTTCTTCCGGCGGCGAATTCGTGCCTTGACAGGGCTCATGTGCGCGCCGACGCCGGGCATCCGCATAGTGTTGACAGGCTTTGGTGCGATCCGGTCGATGGCCGACTCAGTGCGTCGGCGATCGGCGTTCGGAGTACTGACGCATGTCTGAAGGCCCCTGCACACCGCGAGGCGGAGGCGCGGAGTTGTCGCGCCAGATTCCAGCCCCCCGCTGCCGTGCCTCTCTTTCGGCTGCGCGATAGTCGTCCGCGATCTCTGCCGAGAGCGCCGGTACAGGATCGAATCGGGCCAGCCCGGCGGCAAGCAGGCGCCGGTTTATATCCCTGCCCGCGTGCAACAGACGGCCGGCAAGCCTGCCGCTGCTGCGCTGCGGGGGATAGCGGAACTCGACCGGTTTCCCCATCACCAGCATGCGCAGGTGGCGGCCGGCCGCGGCGCTCCATTTTTGCCGCGGCTGAGGGATGCCCACTCCCAGTAGCAGGATGCGATGGTGGCTGCCGTCCCTGGTGATCAGCAGCAGTTCGTTGCCGCTGATTATCTGTGCCGGACGGCCCTGCATCCGCTGATCCGCCGCAGCAACTGCTGCCGTACAGATTGTCACGGCGAAGAACAATATCAGCCTGCGCATGCCGGATCACGCCTCCCCGGAAAGAACGTCGTCGCCGGCAGCATACCCGCCGGTTCGGATTTCCGCCAACCGCGACCTGATTCCAGGCTTGGATCTTCCGGATAGCTGTATATAATAACAGTATTCTTGGCCGGCATCGACAGATCCATGCAACTGACTCTTCGTCAACGACAGATTCTGGAACTGATCCGGGAGCGTATGGACGCGACCGGCGCTCCCCCGACCCGGGCCGAAATTGCGCGCGCGTTCGGTTTCCGCTCGGCCAATGCGGCCGAGGAGCATCTGCGCGCCCTCGCGCGCAAAGGGGTGATCGAGCTGCGCCGGGGCACCTCGCGCGGTATCCGCTTGCTGGAGGTGCCTCCCGCGGGCGGGGTACCGGTCGTCGGCCGCGTCGCTGCCGGCAGCCCGATTCTGGCGCAGGAGCAGATCGAGGCGCACTACCAGCTGGACCCCCGTTTTTTTCGTCCGCGGGCCGACTATCTGCTGCGGGTACAGGGTATGAGCATGCGCGATGCGGGCATACTGGATGGCGACCTGTTGGCGGTGCATCGTTGCCGCGAAGCCGAGAGTGGCCGCATCGTCGTTGCACGCATCGACGACGAGGTGACGGTGAAGCGGCTGATGGTCGATCGGAAGCGGCCGCATCTGGTCACCCTGATGCCGGCGAACCCGGAGTTCCTTCCGTTGGAGCTGGACCTGAGCACGCAGGAGTTGGTGATCGAAGGCGTCGGGGTCGGACTGTTGCGCGGCGAGCAGGGGTTCGCGCTGGCCGGACAAGCGCTGCGCTAGCGCGGCGGTGCATGGCAGCCATGGTCGGAAGAGGCGACATTTTGCCCGCGCAGGGTGAAGAGACGGTCGGCGTGAGGGTGCAGGAGTTGCTGCGCCAGCGGCGGGATTTGTGGCGGGGTGGGGAGTTTACGCAGTCGCGGCAGGAGGCGGCGGTTGCGACCGGCTTTGCGGCGCTTGATGCGCACCTGCGCGGGGGCGGCTGGCCGCGAGCGGGCGTCAGCGAGATTCTCTGCGACCGACCCGGTGGCGCCTTGGCGCTGTTGCTGCCCGCGCTGGCAAGATTGAGCCGGGAGGAGGGCGGTGCCATCTTCATGATATCGCCCCCTTATATCCCCTATGCGCCGGGATTGGTGATGCAGGGGATGAATCTCGAGCGCCTGTTGTTGCTCGATGCCAGCGACCGCCAGCTGCCGTGGACGTTGGAGCAGGTGTTGGCGGAGGGGTGCGCGGCGGCGCTGGCCTGGCCTAAAAGTCTTGATCGCAGGATCTGCAGACGGCTGCAACTGGCGGCGGAGAGAGGTGGCAGCAGCGCCTTTCTGTTGCGGCAGAGCTCAGCTGCGGAGGAGGGTTTCGCGGCCGCAGCGCTGCGGCTGCAGGTCGCCACGGATGGGCTCAGTGCGGCCATATTGAGGCGTCCCGGCGGCTGGCCGGTAGCGGGGATCAGGCTGCAGTAGCATGCGCTGGCTGGCGATCCACTGTCCGCTGCTGGCGCTGGAATCGCTGGCGCCGGAGCGCACGGAGCGGCCGCTGGCGATCTGCGAGACACTGGCCGGCCGTCAACGGATCCTGCTCTGCAATCGTAGCGCCGCGGCGGTCGGGGTAAGAGCCGGCATGACCGCGGGAGCGGTACGCGCGCTCTCGTCGCAGGTGCAGCTGCTGCCGCGCGAGCCAGGCAGGGAGCGTGCGGCGCTGGAGGCGCTGGCACAGTGGTCGGGGCGTTTCAGTCCGCAGGTCTCCCTCTCTCCGCCCTGGGGTCTGCTGCTGGAAGTGGCGGGTAGCCTGCGTCTGTTTGGCGGCCTCGATGCGTTGCTGGCGCAGCTCCGTGCCGATCTGGCGGCACTGCGCTACAGCACCAATCTCTGCCTGGCGGAGACCCCGGAAGGGGCGGCGTTGCTGGCCCGGCAAGGGTGTGACTGTGTGTTGCATGATCTGCATGAACTGCGACGTGCGCTGCAGGCTGTGCCGCTGGAGGCACTGCCGCTGAGCGGCGGCGAGCGCGAGGCGTTGCAGGGCATGGGGCTCGCCCGGTTGGAGGATCTGCTGCGTCTGCCGCGCAGCGGCCTGGGGCGCCGGTTGGGGGGAGAGTTCGTGCGCTATCTGCAGCGCCTGCTGGGAGAGCTGCCGGACCCGCGGCCGCTGTTCCTGCCGCCCGACCGTTTCGACCGTTCGTTGCAGCTGCCGGCGGAGGTCAGCGCCACCCGCTCGCTACTGTTCGCGATCAGGCGTCTGCTGCTTGAGCTCGACGGGTTTCTGCGCAGGCGACAGCTCGGCACCCGGGAGCTACGCTGGTCGTTTCACCACGGCGCCGGCAACAGGAGCTTCCTGCGGCTGGGTCTGGCCCGGCCGGAGCGGGACAGCGGGCGTCTGCAGCTTTTACTGCGCGAGCGCCTCGAGCGTTTTGTGCTGCCGGCTCCAGTGCAGGAGATCGCTCTGCGCGTCACCCACCTCGAGCCGTTGGCGGGACGTCCGCTCGATCTGTTCGGGACGCGTGCCGACCATGCAGGGACGCCCTTACTTGTGGACCGCTTGCGCGCGCGCCTGGGAGAGGCGGCGGTCAGTGCCATCGAGATGGTGGCGGAGCATCGACCGGAGCGGGCCTGGCGCCGCACCTGCGCTACGGCCATGGTGGCCGGGGGTGGGGGCGGCGAAATGCCGCGACTGCAGCTGGCGGGGCAGCGACCGCTATGGCTGTTGCCCCAAGCGGAACCATTGGCCGAGCGGGCGGGGTGGCCCTGGTGGCGGGGGCGCCTGCAACTGGAGGGTGAACGGGAGCGGATCGAGAGCGGCTGGTGGGATGATGATGCGATTGCGCGCGACTATTTTGTCGCCATCGCGCCGGCGGGGGAGCGGCTGTGGATCTACCGGGAGATCGATGCGCACCGACGTTGGTATCTGCACGGTTTTTTCTGAAGGCGCGGGCTCTTCCCGTCGCAGCGCTCTGCGTCACCCACGCCCCTCTGTCATCAACCGAATTTGAGTTTGAATCCGGCGGCTTTCAGCCGTTTTTTCTCCTGTTTGAGCTCGGTTTTGTGCAGCGGATGCGACTTCAGCCAGCCCGCGGGGAAGCTCAGCTCGAGGCGCTGCCGCTCCACCCGCAGTCTGACATCGACCAGCCGTGCCGCCGAGCGGGCGCGGCGCAACAGCACGGCAATGCGCAGTAAAACGCAGAGTTGGCGCGCGCACTGCACCGTGTCCGGTGGTAGCGCCTCGAAAACCTCTTGCGGAAACTTGCGCCTGTGTCCGCGTACCAGTGTTGCCAGCACCAGTTGCTCCTGGCGGCTGAAGCCGGCCATATCCGAGTTGGCGATCAGGTAGGCGCCATGTTTGTGGTACTGCGAGTGGGAGACGGTCAAGCCGATCTCGTGCAGTTGCGCGGCCCAGGCGAGCATCTCCTCGTACTCACCACTGGTCAACTGCCAGGACTCCCTGGCCTGTTCGAAGAGTCTTCGTGCGATCGCCTCCACCCGCTCGGCCTGCGCGCTCTCCACCTCGTAGCGGCGGGTGAGCGTGTCAATGGTGTTCTGGCGCACATCCTCATGATGGATGCGCCCCAGCATGTCGTAAAGCAACCCTTCGCGAAGCGCCATATCGGAGATCTGCATGCGCTCTATCTCGAGTGCCTTGAACACCGCGCAGAGCACCGCGACACCGCCGACAAAGACCGGCTGACGCTCGCTGCTCAAGCCGTCGAGCTCAATGTGATCGATATGGCCGAACTCGATCAAGCGGTCGCGCAGTCGTAGCAGCGCCTCGCGAGTGATGCCGTCTCTCTCCTCGCTCAAACCCATACCGGCAATCACGGTCTGGATCGCGCGAATCGTCCCCGAGCAGCCGATGGCATTCTCCCATCCGGCGTTGCGGAAGGCGGTCTTGACCGGCCGCATCTCGAGCGCGCCGGAGAGTTCCGCTTTGCGCATCGCACTGCGGCTGATTCTGCCGTCGCTGAAGAATCGCCGGCTCATGCTGACGCAGCCCATATGGATACTCTCCATGTAGTTGGGTACGAAGTGGTTGCCGATGATAAGTTCGGTGCTGCCGCCGCCGATATCGACCACCAGGCTGCGTTCCTCGCCGGTGGCCAGGCTATGGGAGACGCCCAGATAGATCAGGCGGGCCTCTTCGCGCCCGGCGATGACCTCGATCGGATGACCGAGCGCCTCCTCGGCCTTTCGTAGGAAGCGACCCGAGTCACGTACCTGGCGCAGGGTATTGGTGCCGGCAGCCCGCACACTGCCTGGAGGCAGTGACCCCAGGCGTTGTCCAAAGCGTTTGAGGCAGGCCAGTGCACGGCTCTCGGACTCCTCCGTGAGCAATTTCTCCGCGGTGATTCCCGCGCCCAGCCGCACCATCTCCCGGATCTTGTCGATGACCTGAAAATTACCCTTGTCCACCTTGGCTACGATCATGTGGAAGCTGTTGGAGCCGAGATCGACGGCGGCGATGGTGTCAGTGTTGGCGGGGAGTTTGAACATCCGGTGATTACCCTGAAATTTGGATCCGACAGAAAAACCGCGCAATGTTATCAGTTTCCGCGGACTGGATTATGACAATGTGCTAACAGGCCCTGGTGTTCGGTATCCGGGATCTGTATATCCCTGGGACTTTCGCCTGAATGAACCTGGGGCGTTGTGCGTGGTACGGTAGCTTTTTAAAATCCGTTCTTATGTATGCAGGCAGCCGGATGAGGCGATGAAATATTGCAGTCAGTGTGGATCAACCCTGGGTCTGGGTATACCACGGGGCGACAACCGGCCACGCCATCTCTGCGACGGTTGCGGACATATCCACTATCAGAATCCCAAGATCGTCACCGGCGTGATTCCGGAATGGCAGGACCAACTGCTGCTCTGCCGCCGCGCCATCGAGCCGAGGTACGGCCTTTGGACGCTACCGGCCGGTTTCATGGAGAACGGAGAGTCGGCCGACGAGGGTGCCGCCAGGGAGGCGCTTGAGGAGGCCAACGCCCGTATCCGCATCGATTCACTCTACACCCTGTTCAATCTGCCGCACATCGATCAGGTCTACATGATCTACCGCGGCACGCTGCTCGACCTCGAGTTTGGCGCCGGTGCTGAAAGTCTTGAGGTAAGTCTCTTCCAGGAGGGTGAGATTCCCTGGGATCAGCTGGCGTTTCAGGTGGTGCGGGAGACGCTGAAGCTCTATTTCGACGACCGCCGCCGGCACTGCTTCGGCGTTCACAGCGGCAGCATTACGCCGCTTGAAGGAGCGCAGCGGGAGTACCGGATTCAGCTGCTGGGCGAGTAGAGCAGACGAACATTCTTGGCCACCAGTCGTTTGTCGGTTTCCCCCTCTTCAAGATAGAACTCGAAGACGCTCTCGCGGTTGTTCATATCCTCCGCCGTCAGATTGTCGACCAGTTCGTTGGCGTGGCAAAAGACACTTTCGTAAGGCGAATCGGAATCCCGTGGATCGGTGATCCAGAGGTTGGGAGAGATCGTTTTGATGAAGCGCAAGAATCCGAAACCCTTGTCACCGAACCATTTGGTGCATACACCTCGCACATAGAACCCCGGAGTACCCCATTCGTTGCGTGGATCGTGCGCAAAGGGGAGCAGGTCGGGAATCAGGTAGCCCCGGTAGAAGGCATCGGCCTGCTGCTGCAGGCGCCGCGAGACGTTCTTGAAACCGAGCAGTTCGACCCGACAGCCACGGTTCTGCAGCGCCTCGACCACCTGCAGGAAGTCGCCATCGCCGGTAACCAGCAGCACCAGATCGAGATTCTCCGCCTGCAGCATGGCATCGACCGCCAGATCGAGGTCGGCATTGGCCTTGGTGGTGATGTTGCCCTCGTCGTCGGTGTAGCGGCGCACCTTCTTGACGATGATCTTCCAGCCAAAATCGCGCACGATCTGCTGATAGCTGCTCGATTTCTTGGCGTACTCCTGGTCCTCGCGGGCGCGTTCCTGGTCGAACGCAAGGTAGGTGTTGAGGCGCAGCAGCGTCCCCTGGTCGCGGGCAGCGAAGCGGCGCAGCACGTCGTACTTCAGCTGATAGCCGCCGTTGAACTTGATGTTTTCCGCGTCGACGAAGACGCCAACCTTGAGTGTACTCAATGGAGGTTCCTGCACTTGGGGATATTAGGAATCCGTGGGGGCACCAGCCCGCTCCCTCCTGTCAGGAGAGAGGGGCCGGCCACTTTCAGACTTCCAAGGTGTTACTTGTTGGCGCGGTTCTCGACCAGGTCGTCGACCACGGAGGGATCTGCCAGCGTCGAGGTATCGCCGAGCGCGTCGGTCTCGTTGCAGGCGACCTTGCGCAGAATACGACGCATGATCTTGCCCGAACGGGTCTTCGGCAGGCCGGGCGCCCACTGGATGATGTTGATCTTGGCGATAGGCCCGATCTCTTCACGCACCAGCTTGATCAGCTCCGCCTTCAACTCGTCGGTCGGTTCGATGCCCGCCATCGGCGTGACGTAGGCGTAGATGCCCTGGCCGGTGATCTCGTGCGGATAGCCGACCACGGCGGCTTCCGCCACCTTGTCGTGCAGCACCAGCGCGGACTCGATCTCGGCGGTACCCAGGCGGTGGCCGGAGACGTTGAGCACGTCGTCGATACGGCCGGTGATCCAGTAGTAACCGTCGGCGTCGCGACGGGCGCCATCGCCGGTGAAGTAGGTGCCGGGATACTGGCTGAAGTAGGTGTCCTTGAAGCGTTTGTGATCGCCGTAGACGGTGCGCATCTGCGCCGGCCAAGGGCGGGTGATCACCAGGGCGCCTTCGCATTCGCCCTCCAGGACTTCGCCGGTGGAGGCGTCGACGATCTCCGGCACGACGCCGAAGAACGGCTTGGAGGCTGACCCCGGTTTCATGTCGGTCGCACCGGGCAGCGGCGTGATCAGGTGGCCGCCGGT
>JAGRGU010000056.1 GCA_020445335.1 Gammaproteobacteria bacterium | reverse complement strand
AGGCCGATCATGCCGGCCTGGATCAGATCGTCCGCCTGGACGTTGGGCGGCAAGCGATTCATCAGGTGATACGCGATGCGCTTCACCAACGGTGCATGCTTGGTGACCAGCGCGTCGGCGCTGGTATCCTGCTCCTGCACGGCTGCATAGGTCGCTAATCCGTTCACCTCAAACCTCCCCAGCTTGACTTGAATATTGAATGAGTCGTTCGACGAAGAATTGGAGATGACCGCTCACGCCTTCAGGTACGGGCCAGTTATCGGCTTTCTTCGCCAGAATCTTGAATGTCTGCGCCGAACGGCTGCGTGGAAAAGCCTGTACCACGGGCTTTTGGGTACGCACCGCCTTGCGCAGGTTGTCGTCGTAAGGGATACTGCCCATGAAGTTCAGCATCACATCCAGATAACGGTCGGTCACACGGCACATCTTGTTGTAGAGCGTCACCCCTTCCTGGGCGCTGCGCACCATGTTGGCGAGGATCTGGAAGCGGTCGACACCATACTCCCGGTTCAGCAGCTTGATCAGCGCATAGGCGTCGGTGATGGAGGCCGGTTCATCGCACACCACGACCACCACCTCCTGTGCGGCGCGACTGAAGCTGACCACGACATCCGAGATGCCCGCCGCGGTGTCGATGATCATCACGTCGAGGTCCTCGCCGACGTCGCTGAAAGCGCGGATCAGGCCAGCGTGCTCGGCTTCGCTCAGCTCCGCCATCTGCTGCACGCCGGAGGCCGCCGGGGCAACGCGCACGCCCGACGGACCCGTCACCAGGATGCTCTCCAGTGAACGCTCGCCGCGCAGCACGTGGGAGAGGTCGTATTCGGGATGCAGTCCCAGCACCACGTCGATGTTGGCCAGTCCGAGGTCGGCGTCGAGCAGCATCACCCGCTTGCCGAGATCGGCCATCGCCACCGCCAGGTTGACCGATATATTGGTCTTGCCGACACCTCCCTTGCCGCCGGTAACAGCGATGACGCGCACCGGCCGGGGTTTTATCATGCGCCGTAACCCGGTCGCCTGGTCTACGTTTGCATCAACCATGAGCATCTGAACTCACACCTCCGAGCGCCAGTGAGAGAAAGGCATCGTTGTATTCGCTACTCTGTTCCTGCGCCAGGGAGACCGCTCTGCTGACCAGGGTGTTGGCGTGGGCTATATGAATATCCTCCGGAACCTTCTGGCCGTCGGTAAAGAAAGCCAGTGGAATGCGGTTATGGATCACCGCCGAGATGGCGCCGCCGAGCGAGGCCGCTTCGTCCACCTTGGTGAGGATGCAGCCGCTGATCTGTCCGGCGCCGAACGCTACCGCCGCCTGCTCCAGCGCCGACTGTTGCGTGGTGGACGAAAGCGTCAGGTAGCGTTTGACCATGCGGTTGCCGGAGTCGATCAGTGACAACTGCTCGCTCAGTCTTACATCGCGCTGGCTCATTCCAGCGGTATCCACCAGCACCAGGCGCTTGTCCGCAAGCGCGTTCAGTACGACGTTCAACTCTTCGGGAGTGGCGGCGCTGCGTACCGTGACATCGAGGATGCGCGCATAGGTATTGAGTTGCTCCTGCGCGCCGATGCGGTAGCTGTCGGTGGAGACCAGCGCCAGTCCGCGATGGCCGTGACGCAGCACGTAACGCGCGGCGAGCTTGGCGATGGTAGTGGTCTTGCCGACGCCGGTGGGACCGACCAGGGCGATCACACCACCCTCCTCAATCAGACTGTCGCCGGCAAGCGGGATCTCGGAGGCGACCAGCGCCAACGCCCGGCGCCATGCCTGGTCCGGGCTCTCGAGGTCCTGCATCTGGCTCACCAGGCGTTCGCAGATGTCGGGGCTCAGATCGAGCGACATCAACCGCCGCAAGAGATCGCGGCGCATCGGTTGACGGCTGCCCATCTCGTTCCAGGTCAACTCGGAGAGCTGGTTCTCCATCATGCGGCGCATGGCGCGCATTTCGCGACGCATTTCGACCAGGGTCGGATCCTGACTCCACTCCACCCGGGCGCCTACCTGCGGTGTTGCGCGCTCGCGGCGGAGAGGTTCTGGATCCGCTTGCGGTTGCGGCGCCGCTGGCGTGGTCGTCTGCTGATAACTGCGGCTGAGCGTGGGAATACTCTCGGACTGCTGCTTGATGAAGGCAGCTTCGTCGTAATCCATCGCTGCGACCAGTTCGACGCCGCCATCCACCGACTTGTTAGAGAGAATCACGGCATCCGGACCGAGGCTTTCGCGCACCTGGCGCAGCGCCCGGCGGATATCCTCCGCAAAGAATCTTTTTATCTTCATATCCCGCCTATCCTGGATCAGTCGTCATCCCGCTGCCCGCCGCGGCTGCCCAGAGCGGTAGTCGGTGAACTACCTGGCAGGCTTGCCCACGGTGGCAATAACCTTGATCTGCCGGTTGTCCGGCACCTCGTTGTAGGAGAGCACCCGCATTCCCGGTACGCTGTGCCTGGCAAACTTCGACATCCACTGTCTGATCGGCGCAGCCACCAGCAGGATGCTCGGTTGATCGAGCCGTTCCTGCTGCGTATGGGTCTCGATCAGCGCCTTCTGCAGCTGCTCCGCCAGCCCGGGTTCGAAGCCGGCACTCCCCTCTACCGAGGGTTGCAGAGTCTGTTGCAATATCTGTTCCAAACTTGGATCCAGAACTACGACAGGAATTTCTTCAACAGGGCCAATGAGTTGCTGGACGATGGTGCGAGAAAGCGCAATGCGTGCCTGCGATGTCAGCACGCCGATGTCTTGACTCTGGGCCGCATGCTCCGCCAATGTTTCGGCGATCGATCGGATGTCGCGAATCGGCACCTGCTCCTGCAGCAGGTTCTGCAGAATGCGCAACAACTGTCCCAGCGAGAGCGTCTTCGGCACCAGATCCTCGACCAGCTTCGGCGCGCTGCGCGCCAGTTGGTCGAGCAGCTGCTGCACCTCTTCGTGGCCCAGCAGTTCGTGCGAGTTGCTTTGCAGGATCTCGCTGAGATGGGTCGCCACCACGGTGCTTGCGTCGACCACCTGATAGCCCAGCGTCTGCGCGTAGTCGCGTTGGCTGGTGTCGATCCAGACCGCGTCCAGACCGAACGCCGGATCCTTGGTCTGGATCCCCTGCAGCTTGCCGAAGATACGGCCTGAGTCGATCGCCAGGTCACGATCGGGGTAGACCTCACCCTCGCCCATGATGGCGCCGTTCAACGAGATGCTGTAGCCGGTCGGATTGAGCTGCAGGTTATCCTTGATGTGCACCGGCTGTACCAGAAAACCGAGCTCTTTGGAGAGCTTCTTGCGCACCCCCTTGATGCGGTTCATCAGTTCGCCACCCTGGTTGCGATCGACCAGCGGGATCAACCGGTAACCCACCTCGAGACCGATGATATCGACCGGCTGTACGTCGTCCCAGGTCAGCTCGCGCTGCTCCTGCGGGGTCTCCGGCACCGCCACCGGCTCCCGTTGCTGCGCCGCTCTGGCCCTGGCGCGGTAGATCCACCAGGCACCGCCGCCGACCAGCGCGGCGAGAGTGAGGAACGCGAAATTGGGCATCCCGGGAATCACTCCCATCAGCGCCAGCACGCCGGCGGCGACCGCCAGCGACTTCGGCGTGCTCAGCATCTGACTGACGATCTGGCTGCCCATATCCTGCTGCGCCGAGGCGACGCGGGTGACGATGATCGCCGCGGAGGTGGAGAGCAGCAGCGAGGGGATCTGCGCCACCAGGCCGTCACCGATGGTCAGCAGCGCGTAGAACCGCAGCGCGGTGGAGAAGTCGAGATCGTGCTGCAGCATTCCGATCGCAAGGCCGCCGAGAATGTTGATGGCCAGGATCAGAATGCCGGCCACCGCGTCGCCGCGCACGAACTTGCTGGCACCGTCCATCGAGCCGTAGAAATCCGCTTCCAGCGCGATCTCCTCACGCCGCACCTTGGCCTCCTCCTGGCCGATGATTCCGGCGTTGAGGTCGGCGTCTATCGCCATCTGCTTGCCCGGCATCGCATCCAACGTGAAACGCGCGCTGACCTCGGAGACGCGACCGGCACCCTTGGTCACGACGACGAAGTTGATGATCACCAGAATCGCGAACACCACCAGGCCCACCGCATAGTTGCCGCCGATGACGAACGAGCCGAACGCCTCGATCACCTTGCCGGCCGCGTCGCCGCCCTCGTGCCCTTCGAGCAGCACCACGCGGGTCGAAGCGACGTTGAGTGCCAGACGCAGCAGGGTCGCCACCAGCAGCAGGCTGGGGAAGACGCTGAACTCCAACGGTTTCATTGTATAGACGACCACCAGCAGCACCACCAGCGACAGCGCGATGTTGAAGGTGAAGAAGACATCCAGCGCCAGCGGCGGCATGGGTATCACCACCATACCGAGCATCATGATCAGGATAAGCGGCGCGCCCAGGCCTTGGGCACCGACGCTCTTGACGTTGTTCAGTATCGCGGTTGCATCCATCGTTCAGGCTCGCTGGTCAGGCGGTCCGGCCGCCGTTGTGATTGGTTGTGTCAGGCATATCGCCCGCCGCCACCTGCAGCTCCTCCGGCACCGGTAGATCCTGCGGAAAACCGGGTCTGGCGCAGTGGCCGCTGCGGTAGGCCTTGAGTTGAAAGACGTAGGCGAGCAGCTTGGCGACCGCCAGATAGAGGCCGGCGGGAATGTAGCCGCCGAGCTCGGAGTGGGCATAGATTGCGCGCGCCAGCATCGGCGACTCGATAACCGGTATCTCATGCCGGTTGGCGATGGTACGGATCTGCGCCGCCACCAGATCGACCCCCTTGGCGACCACCTTGGGCGCGCTCATGCTGTGCTGGTTGTAACTCAGCGCCACGGCGTAGTGGGTCGGGTTGGTAACGATGACATCCGCCTTGGGCACCTCTTCCATCATGC